>CACZKQ010000054.1 GCA_902781765.1 uncultured Elusimicrobium sp.
ATTAAAGACATCACCCCCATCCCGCATAACGGATGCAGACCGCCTAAAGCCAGGAGAGTATAATTTTTATGTCTAGATATACAGGACCCAGCTGCAAAAAATGCAGAAAATTAGATTGCAAATTGTTCCTTAAAGGGACGAAATGCTATACCAATTGTGTCATGGACAAATTGGCAGCTGCCACCAAACGCGGCGGCAAAGTACGCAAGGCCAAAGTATCCGAATACGGTATCCGCTTGCAAGAAAAACAGAAAGCCAAATGGCAGTCTGGTATGTCGGAAATTCCGTTCCGCAATTTGTTTGATGCTGCTTCTAAAGCAGAAGGTCAAACCGGTGAAAATTTCCTACGCAAATTGGAAACCCGCTTGGATAACGTGGTTCGCCGCTTAGGTTTTGCGGTGTCTTTGAAAGCGGCCCGCCAACTCGTTTTGCACGGTTATGTAACGGTCAACGGCAAAGCGGTCAATGTGCCGTCGTATCAATTACGCTTAGGTGACAAAGTAACCTTGGATAAAGCTCTTGCGGAAAACGTAATGGTTAAACAAGGTTTAACGGAAGCTGAAAAACGCAACGAACGCCCGAGCTTTTTGGAATATGACAGCGAAAAAATGACTGGTAAACTTTTAAGATGGCCCGACAGAGCGGAAATGTCCTACCCTGTCAACGAGCAGTTAATCGTCGAATACTATTCTAAATAATAGGTTGGAGGCATAGCATGGCTTTTAATGAATTAGTCCTTCCCCAAAAGATTCAACTGGAAGAAAAAACCGCAACAGACTTCTACGGCAAGTTTATTGCTGAACCGTATGAAAGCGGTTATGGTCACACAGTAGGAAACTCGTTACGCCGGATTTTGCTTTCCGGTATGGAAGGAGCTGCTGTGAGTGCAGTTAGAATTGCAGGGGCAGTGCATGAATTTAGCACAATTCCTAATGTGCGGGAAGATGTGATTAACATCCTCTTAAATTTCAAGCATTTGCGTATCAAAATGGAAGGAAAAACCCGTGAATATTTGCAGTTGCACGCCTCTAAACCCGGCGTAGTAACCGCGGCAGATATTGAAGAAATTGACGGGGTGGAGATTATCAATAAAGATCTCGTAATTGCTACGCTTGAAGTAGGCGGTACACTGGATATTGAAATTGAAGTTTCGCGCGGAAAAGGTTATGTTGCCGCGGAAGAATCCGCCAAGGTACAACGCCCGGCCGGGTTTATTCCGGTAGATGCGCTTTATTCGCCGATTGTCAAAGTTCATTACGACGTAGAACCGGCTCGTGTCGGACAGAAAACCGACTACGACCGTTTGATTTTGGAAATCACCACGGATGGTACGCTTATTCCGGCCCGTGCGCTTCACCGCGCCGCGGTGCTCTTGTCTGGCTCGTTGCACATCTTCACCATTGAAGGAGAAGATGATTGCGTAGCCACCACCAGCGATCAAGTAGCCGAAGAACCGGCCCCTATGGCAGTCACTTCCAGTGCAGCCAGCTCTAAACAAGATGACTTGCTCAATCAGTCTATTGAGTTTATTGAGTTGTCTTCCCGGTCTATTAACTGCTTGAAATCGGAAAACGTCAACACGGTGCGTGATTTGGTCAAAATGACCGAAGATGAACTGAAAATGATCAAGAACTTTGGTGCAAAATCAATGGACGAGATCAAAGAAAGACTGGCAGAGATGAACCTCTCGCTGGGAATGAAATTTTAAGGAGTAACCTTTAGTATGATTAAGAATACCGGATACAGAAAATTAGGTAAAACTGCGTCCCACCGCAAAGCGATGCTTAATAACATGGCCACCAGCATTATTCTTCACGAAGAAGTGAAGACTACTTTGCCCAAAGCCAAAGAAGTACGCCGCGTTGTGGAAGGCCTGATCACCTTGGCAAAAGCCAAAAATGAACGGGCTGCTAAAGATACGGTAAAAGATGCTGCTGCCCTCAAGAAATTGATGGACGTGTTGGCAACTCGTTATGCCAGCCGTGACGGTGGTTTCTGCCGCATCTATCGTGCAGGACTTCGCCAAGGCGATAATGCCGAAGTGGCTATTGTAAAATTAGTGGACTAATTACGGGGAACGTATGGTAATAGACTATCTGGGTGGACTTTTTTCTTCGGACTTGGGAATGGACCTTGGTACAGCCAACTGCTTGATTTACGTCAAGGATAAAGGTATTGTACTTCGGGAACCTTCCGTAGTAGCTGTGGAAAGAGAAACCGGCGAGGTAAAAGCCGTTGGTTCTAAGGCCAAACAGATGCTCGGCCGCACACCGGCGAATATTATCGCGGTGCGTCCTATGAAAAATGGGGTCATTGCCGATTTTGAAGTAACGCAAGAAATGATTCGTTACTTTATTCGTAAAGTGCATAGCCGCAGTAGTTTATTACGTCCTCGGATTGTCATTGGAATCCCTTCGGACATTACCGGCGTTGAACGCCGTGCAGTGGACGACGCCGCCCGTCAGGCCGGTGCCCGGGAAGTTTATTTGATTGAGGAGCCCATGGCTTCGGCCATGGGCGCCGATTTGCCCATTGCCGAACCGCATGCCAGTATGATTGTAGATATCGGCGGCGGTACTACGGAAGTGGCGGTTATTTCATTAGGCGGAATGGTAGTTGCCAAATCCATTGACGTAGCTGGCGATGAATTAACCGAATGTATTGTGCAGTATTTCCGCAAAAAATACAATTTGATCGTTGGGGAAACGACGGCGGAAGAAGTAAAAATAAACTTAGGTTCCGTTTATCCCTTAAAAGAAGAAAAATCCATGGAAGTTAAAGGGCGCGACCAAACACAAGGTTTGCCGCGTACATTAACGGTTACATCCGAGGAAATTCGCCAAGCGCTTATGGAGCCGGTGCGGCTTATTATTGATGTAATTAAAAGTACGTTGGAAGAAACTCCGCCCGAATTGGCTGCGGACTTAGTGGACCGCGGTTTAGTGGTTGCCGGAGGTGGCAGTTTGTTACGAGGAATTACGGAACTGATTCGTAAGGAAACAGATATCCCTGTCCACCGAGCGGCAGACCCGTTAAGTTGTGTTGCTTTAGGTACGGGTAAATTTTTGGAACAACTTAGCGAAAAAGGCACTCGTTTCTTTGGTTCGCGCAATCGTTCCTTTTAAGGATTTAGATTTAAACTAATCAGCGGACACAATCCTTTCTAGGACGGTGTCCGTTTTTTATTAACAGGTGTTTGTAAAATGGTCATGCAAAATAAAACATATAGAAAAGAACAACCGGCAGGAGTGCGCCGAAAATACATATTGCCGGCGCTGTTTTTGTTAAGCTCTTTTTTATTGATGATTTTACCGCTGGAAGGGTTTGTATATTCTGTAAAAGCGGTGCTTGCTTATATTTTTATTCCACAAATCCGGGCCGCTCACGGGGCCGTACAATACACCCAAGGGGTTTATCAAACAGTTGGGGAGTTGCTAAACGTAAATCAGGAGAATCACGCGCTTAAACAACAGATAGAGGATGCACACCTTCTCGTGGCTCAAGCGCAGCATGTAATCGCCGAAAATGAGCGTTTAAATGCCTTGCTGGATATGGGGCCGCAGCACCGTTGGAAGGGAGTGTGGGCGCATGTGGCTTATCGTGAACCTACCCAGTGGAATACGGTAATTATAGATAAGGGAACGGAAGACGGTGTGGCGGTGCGTAGTGCCGCCCTCTCGCTAGAAAAGGGCAAGGAGGGGTTGGCGGGTGTTGTGGTAGAAACGACGGAAACAACGGCCAAGGTGCTTTTAATAAATGATGAGGATTTTTCGGCTTCCGTACAATTGAGTAAAGGCCAGGAAATGGGTTTATTACAAGGAAGAGGTTTATTGCCTATCCATGTGAAATATATTCCCTTGTTAGCTCAGGTAAAAACGGGAGATGAGATTTATACCTCCTCTTCCAGTAGTATTTTCCCGGCGGGTATTTTGGTAGGCCACGTAAGTGCGGTGCGCGAAGATAACAGTTTCCAAACTGCCCTCACTGTGGAAGTTGAACCGCAAATTCGGCCGGCTGCGGTGAGAGAATTATTTATTGTAACGCAAGGAGCCAAAAAGTAATATGATGCGTTCCTTTTTTAAGTTAATTGTTTTATTTATTCTGGGGACCGTATGTCATTGGGCGGGGGCAACGGGGTTCTCTTATATGGGGTTGAGTGTGAACATGATGCTGATTTTTTCGGTGGCATTATGTACGATACTCAAACCGGAGCTGGGATATCCGGTTGCGTTTCTATCCGGGCTATTTTTAGATTTTTTTGGTACCAAATTATTTGGAAATAACGCTTTTTCTTTTACGGTAGCCGCGTGCATTGTATACAATCTGCGGGAACGATTTGATTTCGATAGTATTTTCCCCCAAATGATGACGGTCTTTGGTTTGACTTGTTTAGTGGGGATATTAAATAGCATTTTATTATTATGGTTTACGGCATCTGCCATGTGGCCCGGTATTTTAGGGCTTTTAGGTGGGGCATTAGTTGGGGCTTTGTTTTCCCCCGTTATATTTTGGTTGGTGCGGCGTTGGTGGTTGGGAAATTCTTCCAAGCGTCATTAAATAAGTGTATGGCTTCTACAAAGATCATTTTTAGTATGCGTTTAAAAACGCTCATGGTAGTGGTGTGGATTATCGGCGCGATAATAGCCTTGCGGTTAATAGATATCCAAGTGCTTCGCCACCACGCTTATTTGAAAATGGCGGAACGTAACCGTACGCAGATTATCTATCAAACGGCACCGCGCGGCCGCGTATTTACGCGCGACGGAACGGCAATTGCTTCTAACGCTCCGTCTTTTAGCTTATATTATTGGGCGGTAGGAAACATGGAACCCTTTTATTTACACCGCCTAGCCAACGATTTATCACTTCATTTAAATCTTTCTACAGAAGAACTGTTTGTGAAATTGGAACAAAGCATTTCTAGCGGAAAAGCTGTTCCGTTGGCGGAAAATCTATCTACCAAAAGCACGGTTGCGTTGCAAGAGTTGCAACTCTATTATCCGGGGATTTACTTGGTAGAGGAAACGAAACGCAATTATCCGTATGGCTCTTTAGCCAGTCATTTGTTAGGGTATTTGGGAAGTATGTCTGACAAAGAATGGAAAAACCGTGATTTGCAAAGGGGATACCGCCTTAATTCTAAAATAGGGAAAAACGGTATTGAAAAAAAATTTGAAAAAGAGCTTAAAGGCCGTGATGGAGGCGTATATTTAGAGGTGGATTACCGCGGGCGTGTTAAAAGTATCATTGAAGATAAAAAATGGGTAGCGGGCAGTGATGTTTATTTAACGTTAGATTTTGCGGTGCAGCAAGCCGCGGAAGAAGGCCTTAAAAAATCTTTAACCGGACGTGGAGCCGCCGTTGCGTTAGATCCGCGTACAGGTGCGGTCTTGGCCTTAGCCAGTGCGCCTGCCTACGACCCGAATTTATTTGTTCCCTATAGTGATGAAGCTTCTACCCAGCATGCGGCAAAAATTAACGAATATAATTTAGCGATACAAGGGGTCTATCCGCCGGCTTCCACGTTTAAAATTATTACCGGCGCGGCTGCTTTAGAAGAGGGAAATTTGGACGTAAAACATAAAATTACGTGTACGGGGAAATACGATTCCGGTCCGCGTGTATTTAAATGTTGGGGAACGCATGGCCCGGTAGATTTTTTTGACGGCATGAGCAATTCGTGTGATGTCTATTTTTATGCGGTGGCTTCTCAAATTGGGGCGGCGGCCATTGAACGGGTGGAACGTATGTTTATGTTTGGCCGCCAAACCGGGATTGATTTACCGGGGGAAAAGTCAGGCAATTTATATGGCCCCACGCGCCGCGCACGGAATAAAACGTATTGGTTTGTAGGAGATACGCTTAATCTTTCTATCGGGCAGGGAGAGTTGCTGGTAACTCCTCTTAAGTTAGCCCAATTTGCAGCGGCCGTTGCCAGCCGGGGAAAAGTGTACCGTCCTTACTATGTAGAGAAGATTGTCAGTAATCAAACGGGGAAGACGGAACAACTTGGGACTACGGAAGTTTTACAGTATGCCGAGTTAAAACCGGAAACCTACGATATGTTATTTAAAGCGCTTAAATATACGGTGGATAATGGAACGGCGCGCCGCGTAAAAATTGCCGGACTGGATGTATACGGAAAAACCGGTACGGCCCAAAATCCACATGGAGCGGATCATGGTTGGTTTTTAGCTTTTGCGGCCCGTCCGGGGGAGGAGCCTTCCATCGCATTAGCCGTTTTTGTAGAATTTGGAGAAGGAGGCAGTTCCGCTGCCGGGCCAATTGCTCGTGATATGATAGAAGCCTATTTCCGGAAAGGGAAATACGCTCCGCCTGTGGCAGTTCGGCCGGCGGAAGATTATTTGGAACTGTTACCTACAGGAGAACATCATGTGGGGCATTAGAAGTACGTCCAACGCTGCAAGAAGCCGTTTTGACTACATTTTATTGGGAGCTATGGCGTTGCTTGTTTTTTTAGGAGCGCTAAGCATTATGTCTGCCGTAAATAGTTTGTCTTTTACCAATTCCGTGGTACGTACCCATTTAATTGCTTTGCCGGTGAGCGCAGTTGCTTTTTTGGTAGGGTGGAGTTTTAATTATCAAATTTATGATGAACAATGGAAAGCATTATATGGCTTTATCTTGGCGTTACTGGTAGGAGTGTTGTTATTTGGCTCTTACCAGCGCGGTAGCCGGTCGTGGTTTGTATTGCCATTTTTTTCCATGCAGCCTTCTGAAATTTGCCGCGTGGCCAGTATTTTGGTAGCGGCGGCCTTTTTAGATCGTAGGGGCCGGCGCATGCGCGAAGTTTCCTCACTAGTTGCGGTGGGGTTTTTACTGCTCCCGATATTTGGCCTAATTATGATGCAACCGGATTTTTCTTCCGTAGTAATTACGTTCCCGGCTTTTTTGATTTTACTTTACTGTGCTGGAGCCAGTATTTTTTATTTAGGTTTGATTGTCCTTTTGGCTACAGTATCCGGATTTTTTACAATTAGCTGGACGTATATTTATCTGCACCCGGAACTGATGGAATATGGAGTGATTCGTGTGTTTCACGCGCTTGCGTATAATGGTTGGTATATTGCAGGTTTTTCTGTATTGTTAATTTTGCTTGGCTATGGGGCTTGGTGGTTTTTTAAGCAACTACGCGTTTTTTTGCCCTCGTTTTATTTTGTGTTGGCCACTTTGGTTGTTTTGATTGGATTATTTGGCGGTATTTTTGTGGAACATCAAATGAAACCGCACCAACGCAAACGCGTAGAAACTTTTTTAGCGCCCCGGTCCGACCCGAAAGGAGCGGGATATAATGTGTTGCAAGCGCAAATTGCCATGGGAGCCGGGGGAGTAACCGGAAGCGGCTTATTTTCCGGAACGCAATCGCGCTTAGGGTTTGTGCCGGAACGACATACCGATTTTATTTTAGCAGTAGTGGGGGAAGAGCTGGGGTTGTGGGGAACGCTGCTGGTATTAGGGCTTTATTTGCTGATTTTATGGCGTATTATTGCGATTGCTTATATGTCTAGCGATCGGTATGGGTACTTGGTCTGTTCCGGTATTTTTGGAATGTTTTTTACGTATATGATGGTCAATTTTGGAATGTTGATAGGACTGGTGCCAGTAGCCGGGATTCCGCTGCCGTTTATATCGTACGGCGGGTCTAATTTAGTATCCAGTTTATGGGCATTGGGGATTGTACAGTCTGTGTACGCAAGGCGCATTCGCGCATAAAAAGATGATAAATACCTCAAAAATTTATAAAATGCGTATAGTGTTGTGTGAAAATATCGCACAAACCGAAAACAGTAACGTTTTTAATGCGGTACGAAAAATGGTGCTCAGTTCGGGGCTGCCAGTTGAGCCGGCAAAAATAAATAAACATTGGCCGCGCTTATCGTATGGGCCTACTGTTGCCAAAGGGCAACGCGCCGAACGGGAGTATCTGGACATTTATCTGCAGAATTTTGTTTCTGTAGCGGACGTAAAGCAACGGTTAGAAGCA
>CACZKQ010000055.1:0-2767 GCA_902781765.1 uncultured Elusimicrobium sp.
CAATGACGTATTCGTTGCGTAGGCCGTAGGCCACGTCAAAAAACGGGCTTGTCGGTTCCACGACTACTTGGCACAGACCGCTACGGTCGCGCACGTCAATAAAAAGTACGCCGCCGTGGTTGCGGTAGCTGTTTACCCAGCCGCACAAAGTTTGTTTCGTTCCTAGCAGTTTAGCGGTAATATCGCCGCAGTAATTCGTTCGTTTCATACTGATTTTTTAACCTCTTGCGTTAAAACGTTCCAAGGGATTCTTTTTTGTTCCCCGGTTTCTAAATTTTTTAGTGTAATTTCCTGCGCGGCCATTTCGTCCGTTCCCAAAATGAGAGCATACGACGCTTTGCAACGGTCGGCTTGTTTAAGTTGGCCTTTGATGTTTTTATCAAAGAGTCCCCCCTCGGCGCAAATTCCTTCGGCACGAAGTTCCTGCATGATATTAAATGCTTTCTCGTTGCATGTTGCGTCCATGGATACCACGTACACACTTTTTTGCTTGGGCGTTTCCACGTCGCCGCGCGACATAATCACACGCTCGGCCCCCATGGCCCAACCAATCGCCGGGGTTGCCGGCCCGCCCATATTTTTAATAAGCGTGTCGTAGCGTCCGCCGGCGGCAATCGCGTTTTGGGAAGCGTCGCCCGCCTGAAATTCAAAGACGGTGCGCGAATAATAATCCAGCCCGCGCACAAGCATGGGGTCCACTTCAAAATCAATTTTTCCTTTGAGCAACGCTTGCACCGCGTCAAAGTGGGCTTGGCACTCCGGGCACAATTTCATCGTCGGAACGCGGCCTGCGAAACGCGGCCCGTCAATTTTACAATCCAGCACGCGAAGCGGATTTTTTTCTAGGCGCGTCTGGCAATTTTCGCAAAGCGTATCTTTTTCTTTTGATAAGAAATCAATTAACGCTTGGCGGTAGAGCGGGCGGCATTTATCACAGCCCAAACTGTTGATTTTGACTTTGTAATTTTTCGCGTCAAACGCGGCCACAATATCTTTTAACATCAAAATCACTTCGGCATCTGCCGCCGGAGCGGAATTGCCGATATACTCGGCCCCGATTTGTTCAAACTCGCGGTAGCGGCCCGCTTGCGGACGTTCCGCGCGAAACATATTGCCGATATAATAAAACTTTTGCACCGGGGCGGCTTGCACGAAATTATTTTCCAAATACGCACGCACTACGCCGGGAGTACCTTCCGGGCGAATGGCCAGTTGCCGGTGTCCGGCATCTTCAAAGGCGTACATTTCTTTTTGGACGATATCGGTCGTCTCGCCGGTAGATTTGATGAACAGTTCTTTTAATTCCACCGTCGGTAAGCGAAGCTCGCTAAAGCCGTAAAGGGAAAACACGCCGCGCGCGCAGTTTTCCAGCTGTGTAAAATTTTTTGATTGGGGTTCAAAGATATCGCGAAACCCGCGTACTAATTTTGCCATATAGATATTTTAGCATTTTAAGATACAGGCAAACAGATTTTGAAGTAGCACTTCGTCATTTAAACAAGTCAACAAGGTTACCATATTTCCAATAAGTAAAACCCATTACCTCTTTACAAAAAAGTCCTCTATCGCAAAATCCGTCTCCGCAAGCGCGGTTATAATAATGTTCCCCACAATAAGTTTTACCATCTAAATCGTCAAATCTCAAGTAATGCACAAAACCACGGCATTTATATTTACCGTTAATAAAATGAGCAGACAACATATATTTTTGATTGATACCCAAATCATACAACACAATTTCAAAATCATCTCCACGTTTGAAAGAGCGTGCAACAAGACTATTCCCACAAGTAACATTGTTGTTGTTATATGTTGGTAAATTTAAGCCAACATCTAACTCATCCAGTGAATAAGGATAGGCTCCGTTCTCTAAATAATACCGATCTACCGCTTGCGTAACGGAGGTCAAGGCCGTTTGAAGTTGTATGGCTTTTGATTTTGCCACCGCTTTTTGATACTGCGGCAATGCCACGGCGGCCAGTATGCCGATAATAAGCACAACGACTAACAATTCAATAAGTGTAAAGCCAAATCGGCTCGTACTTGCATTTTTCATAATCACTCCTTGTGTTTTAATGGTAAACACGAAAAAGTGTATCAAAAAAAAAAAGTCAAGCCCTCCTTTGAAAAGGCGCAAAAAAACATTTTCTTTCAAAGCCAAATGTGATATAATAAGTATGTTACTAGAAGTAATAGACCGTTTTTCGGGCGTGTAGCTCAGCTGGGAGAGCGCCTCGTTCGCAACGAGGAGGTCGTCGGTTCGATCCCGATCACGTCCAAAATTTAGAAACCCTACGCAAGTAGGGTTTTTTAATTTTATATAGGTAATTTAAAAACTAAACCAAGTATACGGACCGGAGCTATACCCTTTCTTCTTTCCGGTTACACTTTGGCAAAGTTTAACGGCGCGAGCCGTTGCATTGGTGGCAAAACAATGGCGTTTCTTTTCTCTGAGATCCACGCTATAGTAAGCGCGGCCATCCCCTATCCTGACTGCACAAGCAAGTCCGCTGTCATCTGAGTTCTGAAAATAACAATGTCCCCACGAATACTCAATCCAGGTACCATTGCTGGTATCTGAAGTTGGAGTGGGCAAATCGATTGCTAAATCGTGATACGAGTGAGAATATTCGCCATTTTCTATAAAATAAACACGGTCGGCATTAGCTGCCGCTGTTATAAGGGTCACCGCCTGCATATAGCGCGCTTTATCAATGGCGGTTTGATATTGCGGTAGTGCTATGGCTGCGAGGATACCAATAATGAG
>CACZKQ010000055.1:2825-10804 GCA_902781765.1 uncultured Elusimicrobium sp.
CCGATCTGTGGTCACAGCTTCACTTACGTCACCCCGCAATGTCGGTGTGCGGGGTATAATGTGGTTTGCTCTCGCCCGGCTTATATCCAGACCCTGCGGGCAGCATACACTGCGGGATAACGAAGCCGGTTCCTTTCCTTCTAAACGGCTCAAATTTTGATTTGTTTTCATTGGCTAGTCCCCTCCACATAAACTTCTCACAAATCAAAATGTACCAAAAAAAAAAACCTGTCAAGGCATTTCCATAAACGGGGCTTTTTTGTTTACGCAGAAAAAGATAAAATATAAGTATCTACTTTATATAGAGGCTTTTTATGTTGAACAAAATACGCGTTAAAGATGTAGGCCAATACTTAGGCCAAGAAATTAAACTCCACGGGTGGCTTTACAACAAACGTTCCAGCGGTAAACTCCATTTTTTGCAACTGCGCGACGGCAGCGGAATTATCCAATGCGTAATGTTTAAAGGCGACGTGTCGCCGGAACAATTTGACCTGGGTGATAAAGTTACCCAAGAATCGTCTATTATCGTAACCGGTACTGTGCGCGAGGATAAACGCTCTCCCCTCGGTTTTGAACTGGGTGTTACGAATTTAGAAGTGTTACAAATGGCCAAAGATTATCCCATTACACCCAAAGAACACGGCCCGGAATTTTTAATGCACAACCGCCACTTGTGGCTACGCTCGGCGCGCCAGAGTGCTATTTTGCGTATCCGCGATGAAATCATTTTCGCTATCCGCGAATACTTCCACAAAAACGGTTTTATTTTAGCAGATTCTCCCATTTTAACGCCGGCCGCGTGCGAAGGCACCAGCACCCTTTTTGAAACCGACTATTTCGGCGAAAAAGCATTTTTGTCCCAAAGCGGACAACTCTACGGCGAAGCCTCGGCTATGGCGTTAGGAAAAATTTACTGTTTTGGGCCGACGTTCCGCGCGGAAAAATCTAAAACGCGCCGGCACCTGACGGAATTTTGGATGGTGGAGCCCGAAGTAGCATATAACGATTTAGATGATAATATGGACCTGGCCGAAGATTTTATTAAATACGTCGTGGGCCAAGTGCTTAAAAACCGCGCGGACGATTTGAAAACGCTCGGTCGCGATACGTCTAAATTGCAAGCTACCGTGGAGAAAAAATTTCCGCGTATTGATTACACCGACGCGATTGAAATTCTCCATAAAAAAGGCAATAACACCGAGTGGGGCGGCGACATCGGCGGCGACGAAGAAACGTTACTGGGCGAAGATTACGACACGCCTATTATGATTCACCGCTACCCGGCCGCGATTAAAGCGTTCTACATGAAACGCGACCCGAAAAACCCCAAAGTGGTGTTGGCGGTGGACGTTATCGGGCCGGAAGGCGCGGGCGAACTGATCGGCGGCAGCGAAAGAGAAGCCGATTACGATGCTTTGTTGCAGCGCATTAACGAGCAAGGATTAGACCCGCAGGGCTACGATTGGTACTTGGATTTACGCAAGTACGGCAGTGTGCCGCATGCCGGGTTCGGTATGGGTATTGAACGCATGGTGCGGTGGGTATGCGGGCTGCAACATGTACGCGAGACAATCCCCTTCCCGCGCATGATGGATAAGATTAGACCGTAACAACGCAGACGCGAAGTTTCGTTTTAACGCACACAGGCTAAAACAAATGTTTTAGCCTGTGTTACTTTTTTGCGATACAATTTCCCAAAACCTGTTTATTTTGCGCGCCCTTGCCCTTGCCGTGATTTTCACCACGCCTATGCGGGCAACTTGCCGCGCAAACTAAAATCGGTTTTGAAAAATCATCTTATCTTCTACTTTCCCGGTGCTACTTCCCGCGCATGATGGATAAGATTAGACCGTAATAATTCAAAAAAGAATCCCCCGGTGCCAAAAAATTACCGGGGGTTGTTGAAATAGAATTAAGTAGAATAGCTAGTTACTTCACAGCACAAGTATCCTCATTTATTACCCCATAAGGATCCGTAACACGTCCACTACCGGACATATCTTTCCACCATAAACAAATCTCCTTTGTAAGAGAAGGAGAGCTTGTAGAGCCTATCTCTAATTTCCATTGATTTTCCGACGAATAGCGCACCAATTTTAATGTAATATAATCTAGCCATTTAGCAGTACCAACCTCAATTAAGCACGCGACCGAGGTACAAGAATACTTCCAATCACCTACTTTATTAGAACACAGTACTAAA
Source organism: uncultured Elusimicrobium sp. (assembly GCA_902781765.1). Taxonomy (GTDB): domain Bacteria; phylum Elusimicrobiota; class Elusimicrobia; order Elusimicrobiales; family Elusimicrobiaceae; genus Avelusimicrobium. Next base: position 5,032 of record CACZKQ010000055.1, read on the forward strand.
TTCTTTTTCGGAGTACAAGGAATTTCAATATCCAAGCTTGCCGTTGGATTATCCCCGCTAAACGAAATCTCACTTGACGGATAGCCATTTTCCAAAATATACATATCTATTCCTTTGGAAATGGAATTAAACGTAGTAGCCACTTCGCTAAGCCGCGCTTTGCGTACCGCTTTTTGATATTGCGGTAAAGCTACACTGGCCAAAATACCAATAATTAAAACTACTACTAGAAGTTCAATCAGCGTGAACCCCATTTTCATACGTTTATTGTACATTTTAATCTCCTTTAGGCAAGTTGCCATACTTATATTATATATCAAAAAAAAAAAACAAAAACTTCTTTTATTTTTTCAGACGATAAAAACAGCAAAAAAGGGGCTTGACAACCGCTAAGAAAAGCTGCTATCCTTTCCTTCAAAATAAGTCCCTTGTTTGTCAAAACAAGGGACTTATTTCTTTGCAAAAACTTAATTATTTCTTTTTAGAAGGTGTTAATTTTTTGGCAGTAGCCGGCTTGGCCTTACACTGGCTCATTAAATCCGCAGGGGAACTCCACCCCATCAAATTAGGAGAAGAACTGCGCTCTCCGGGTTTTGCTCCAATAGAAACCAAATAATCATAAATCTCTTTATTACAATCTAATGCCGCAAATCCCAAAGGCGACATAGTTTGTTGTTTCCCTTCCGGAAATGCCTTATACTCTAGCATCATGGACAAGCGTCCTTCCCGGCGGGCCAAATCCACCAAATGTTTTAGCATGCTAAGATCTTGCATCTTTACCGCAATATGGAAAACATTCCCCTTATTGGATGCTTCAAACAAGCGGGCCGCATTTTCCAAAAGATAATCCACCATTGCTTGCTGGCCGTTAGCAACAGCCACCAACAGCGGGGTATCTCCGTCTCCGTTTTTATCAAAAACAACCGCTTTATTTAAATCAATTACGCGCCGTGCTAAGTTGATATCCCCCGTTTGCGCAGCCTTAAAAATGTCTTTATCCGTAACGGCCAATTCTTCTCCTTTTTGCGTAAAGTCCGGCAGTTCCCGGCCTTCCGCCAACGCCTGTTTACGAATAGCCTCATTATCTTCTTCAATAACACTATTTTTTACTTCCACTAAACTTTTTTCAAACCAAGGAAGCACTTCTTGGCGATTGTTTTTTTGTGCCACCCGATACGGAATCAGGCCATCTTTTGCAGCCAATGTTGTATCTGCATCCGCCGCCAACAAACGACGAACAATCTCCTTATTCCCTTTTGCAGCCGCCCAATATAAAGCTGTTTGACCTAAGTTATTTTGGGCATTGATATCTATCGGTGCCTGCAAAGTTTGCGGGGCAAGTAGTTCCTTAACTACATCCGGATGATTATAACGGGCTGCATAAATCAGCGAAGTATTTCCATCTTTATTAGCCGCATTTACATCCGCCCGATATGCCAGCAAAGCACGTACACTATTTAAATCTCCCAACGAGGACGAAATAATAAGGGGCGTATTACCCTTTTCATTTTGAATATTAGGATCAATTCCCCCTTTAAGCATAGCAAGCACACCTACGTAATTTTTCTTCGCACTGGCACGCAGTAAATAGTCTGCACTTAATCCCTCATGCACACCACTTGTTAAAAATAAATCAATTAGTTCACCTTTTTGTTTTTCTAACGCAAGAAATAACGGAGAGTGATTATAATTATTTTTTGCGTTAATATCAGCCCCGGAGTAAACCAGTTGTTGGGCAATCTCGGTATTATCGGCATAATACAAACTACGCAAAAGAGCCGTATCTTTTGTAAATGCGTTGGCTTTATTGACATCTGCCCCGGCTAAAATGAGCTGTTGGACAGCCTCGGCATTGTTAAGCGTTGCGGCCACCATAAGCAAGGTATCGCCATTACTATTTACGATATTTAAATTAGAACCAATCTCTCTATCTAAAAAATCCAAAAACCCGGAAGTATCACGTTTTTGCAACAAAGCAGTGGCCTCTTCCGCTAGTTCCGTAGGTGTTTTAACAACTACAATCTTATCGTATTTACCACCCTTTTTTTTGGCCGGGCTATACCCGCTTTTAAAAGTAAAAGCTAATAACAACAAAACTGGAATGGCCGCTACAACTCCAAGTGTTATTAACGGCTTTTTGGTAAGAGCCGATACAAGAGCCTCTTTTTTGGACTCTTGTTTTTCGGTTTTAAGACGAGAAGAATCATTTTTTCGTAAAGGCATACCAACGTCCTTACTATTTAGTTAATTTTTCAAAAGCACACTGGGCCGCAGCTTGTTCGGCCATTTTTTTACTATGTCCTTTTCCGGTTCCAAGCACTTTACCTTTCAAGCTAACTTGTACGGTAAAAATTTTATCATGCTCCGGGCCGACGGTCTGAATAACTTCGTATACAGGAGTATCTACTCCTTTTTTTTGTAAAAATTCTTGTAACAAACTTTTAAAATCCCGTACATCCGGGGTTAACTGTTGAGTACGGACCCACGGCAAAATAACAGTCTCTGCCGCACCATACCCACCATCTAAATACACAGCCCCGATGACAGCTTCTACCGCATTAGAAATGATACTGTCACGCTCGCGCCCTCCGGTAGAAAGTTCCCCGTGGCCCAAGCTCATCAGCTGGCCCAAATTTAATTTTTTCCCCCACACATACAGGTTGCGCCTAGAAACCAAATTGGACTTTATTTTAGAAAGCACTCCCTCTTCATCATGGGGGCATTTGTTGTAAATATAATCCGCAACAATTGCACCTAGAATACTATCCCCCAGGAATTCCAACCGTTCATTGTGTTTCACACCACGGCGCTCCCCGGCAAAGGACTTATGAGTGAGTGCTTCCTTTAAAAGTTCTTTGTTTTTAAAGCAGTAACCGATAATTGGTTCAAGATCGGTATACACTTTTATTTCTTGGCGTTTTGAGAAATATAATCAATGGCTTCGCCGACCGTTTTAATCTTTTCGGCTTTTTCATCCGGAATTTCAACGTCAAATTCTTCTTCCAAAGCCATGATTAGTTCTACTGTATCCAAGGAATCAGCACCCAAATCGTTTACGAATTGAGCTTCCGGTTTCACTTGATCAGCTTCTACACCTAATTGTTCTACAATGATGTTTTTTACTCTTTCTTGTACGTTTTCTACAGACATGTTGTCCTCCGTATTTTTAAAGGGTTTGCCCTTACTAATTTATTTACATATACAGCCCACCGTTAACGGCGAGCACATGCCCCGTAATGTAAGAGGCATCTTCACTTGCCAAGAATAAAACCGCCTTGGCAATATCTTGCGGTGTTGCAAATCTTTTTAATGCGACGGCAGAAAGCGCTTTTTCCTTTACGTCTTCCGGCAAAGCATCCGTCATGGCCGTTTGCACAAAGCCGGGAGCAACTGCATTTACGCGCACCCCGCGGGAACCAAATTCTTTTGCAAAAGTTTTGGTTAAACCAATCATTCCCGCTTTGCTGGCTACGTAGTTGGCCTGCCCTGCATTACCCATTTCTCCGACGACCGAAGAAATGTTTACAATATTTCCGCTGCGTTTTTTAAACATTACCTTGAGCGCAGCTTTAGACATTAAAAACGTTCCCTTTAAATTGACAGCAATTACAGCATCCCAATCTGCTTCGCTCATGCGTACTGTCAAATTATCTTTTGTGATACCTGCATTATTTACAAGGATATCCAACGAACCGAACTCTTTAACTACATTATTTACAAAACTTTCGCAATCTTCCGGGCTAGACACATTGACCGTTTGCGTAAACACTTTACCGCCAAACGGTTGTAAGGTTTGCGCCGCAGTCTCAAGTGCTTGTTCGTTGGTCGCACAAATCGCAACATTCGCACCGGCCTGTGCAAATGATTGGGCAATCGTCAAACCGATTCCGCGCGAGCCACCCGTAACAATCACATTTTTACCTTTAAAATCCGCCATTTAATTCTCCTGTTGGATTTCTTTTTCTAAGGCTTCAAAAGTAGGTTGTAAAGCTGCCATTTTGGCGGCTACATCCCCAATAAAATCTTTTTCCACTAATCGCGAGGCAGTCTTTAACGCATTAAAGATAGCAAATCCACTAGAACGGCCGTGTGCAATAATTGCTACGCCATTTACCCCAACTAGCGGCGCCCCGCCATAAACATCCGGATTTGTATGATTTTTAACCGCTTTAAAAGCACCTTTGGATAATAAAGCCCCTAAAAGAGCAAGCGGCCGCTTTTTTACTTCCCGTTTAATCATTTGGATCATGGTTTTGGCCAAACCCTCGGCCATTTTTAATACAATATTTCCTACAAATCCGTCACAAACAATAACATCTGTTTCCCCGGTATTTACATCCCGTCCTTCTATGGTGCCGCGGAAATTGACCCCAATTTCACGCATATGCGGAACGGTATGTTTGACGAGCATATTTCCTTTCGTCTCTTCTTCCCCGATAGACAGAATCCCCACCGAAGGAGCCGGGATATCAAACACCTTCTGCATATAGGCAGAACCCATGACAGCGAACTGCAACAGATGAAGCGGTTTACAGTCCGCGTTCGCTCCGCCGTCTAATAAGAGGCTGACACCCTTATAAGTCGGCATGGGAGTTGCAATCGCCGGGCGTTGCACACCTTTGATACGTCCCATTCCAAATAAAGCCGCCACCATGGCCGCACCGGAGTGTCCCGCAGAAACAAAAGCATCCGCTTCTCCTTTTCGTACCATGTTGGCACAAACAACGATACTCGCCCCTTTTTTCTGGCGACATTCTTTCGCCGGTTCTGCACCCATATCAATTGTATCGGGCGCATGAACAATAGACAGACCCTTAGGCAGTTTGGCATATCCTTTTTCTTGGAGTGCCTGACGCAACACAACCTCATCTCCCACCAAGATGACTTCAAGATTCAATTTCTTGATGGCTTGTAAGGCCCCTTCTATATTCGGGGTTGCACCAAAATCACCGCCTAAGGCGTCTAAGGCTATTTTCATAAGAAAGGCTTATTTAGTTTCAGCTTCTTCTTTTTTAGCTTTGGGAGCCGCGACCACGCGGTCTTTGTAAAAACCGCAAGACGGGCATACATTGTGCGGCAAGCGCGGAGCTTTGCAGTTAGGGCAAGCAACGAGTTGCGGCAATTCTACTCCCGAATTATGGGATCTTCTCATATCCCGACGGGAACGAGTGTGTTTTTTCTTTGGATTCGGCATTGATAATACTCCTATTTTACTCTAGTAAAATTCGTATGAATTATTACTTAAATTTTCCTTTCAACTTTGCGAAAGGCGACAAATTTTCCGGCTTGCAACCGCACGTAGCCTCATTTAAATTCTGGCCGCATATCGGGCAAAGACCTTTACATTGCTCTTTACACAAAAAACGAATGTCTTCGGTCAACGCCAGCGTTTGCCGTACAAGATACATTATATCAATTATTTCCTGTTTATGGCTATAAGTTTCTAAAAATTCTTCGGCGAATGGTTGCCGGCTCATATCCAAACAACGGGCACATTGGACCTCCCGCTCGCCGGATATTTTGCCACGCACCAAGATTTCTTTGCTTGCCACTGAAAATGAAAGTTCCACCCGCACTTGCGTGATTTTATTGGGACGTTCAAAAACATCTTCAAAATAATTCGGGCTTAATTTTGAAGAACAATCCAATCCCCCCAACCGGATAATATCCGCTGTCTTAAATTGTAAATCCTGTGGGACATCATAATCATGATAAACAGATAAGTGACTCATAGTTATATTTTAGCAAATATTTCGTCAATCTGTTTAAGACC
>CACZKQ010000056.1 GCA_902781765.1 uncultured Elusimicrobium sp.
AAATATAAAATAGAAAGCGAAAAGTGGCTGCGTGCCAATTTGCCCGCCGAAAAATATGTTATTTTGCGCCCGGGCGCGGTGTATGGGGAAGGGGACAAAAGTATCGGGAACCGCTTTGTAAGTTTCTTAACCGTCTCGCCGTACATCGTTCACTTCGGAAAATGGAAAGGCCAAAACCGCTGGCCCGCCGCCGCGGTGGAAAAAGTGGCGCAAGTGGCGTATGTGGGCGCGTGCACAACGGAGTTTGACGGCAAGGCCATTAACATTATTGACCCCGAACGCGTAACCATGGAAGCATTTTACCGCAAAATCGTGGCGGAATATTTCCCGAATCGGAAATTCCGCTCAATCACGGTTCCCTTTTGGTTCGGCAAGCTGTTAGGGCGCATTTCCACCACACTTTCCAATTTACTGGGCCGCACGGAGCAACTCTTTGACCCGTCATTTTATGCGGTGCACCACGTGGCGAGCAATTTGGATTTTAGCTGTGCGCGCCAACAAAAAGCCTTGGAAATTTATAAAACGTTGCCTTGATTGGCTTGATAAAGATAAAAAGTAAGTTTGTATTTTTCTTATTCTAACGCAACGTAGTTTGCGTTGCTCCACCTTGTCATATCATTAAAAAAGCCCCACAGAGGGCTATTTTAATTATAAGGAAGGGGAGGAATTCGCCCTGCATAAATTTCCTGACGGATTCTTCCTGCAGACCGGGCTCGCGGTTTTTAGATTTATGCACGTGTGCGGTAAAGTTTGCAAAGAAAAACACGCCAATACGCGGCGTGAACGAGGAAGGAATACTGGCGGCACGCGCGCGTTAGCGCGGAGGTATCCGACCGAGTGAACAACAAAGTAGCGGTGGGTTTTACAAAGCAAACGGAAGGGGAGGGATTCGTCCTGCATAAATTTCCTGACGGAAATTTTGCCCGGACCCGCCCTCGCAGTTTTTGCCTTTCGCGGCTTACGCACACTCAAACAAAAACAACGCTCCGGGCTTCTCATCCCTACGCGGCATAAAGCAGTTTATGCCGCTGCCACCTTTTCAAAAAATTAAGCCCCCAGCGGGGGCTAAATTTTTCGGAAGGGGAGGGATTCGAACCCTCGGTAGAGTTGCCCCTACATCAGTTTTCAAGACTGACGCCTTAAACCACTCGGCCACCCTTCCATACGACGATAAGTATAAATCTATTTTACTAAACTATAAGATAAGTGTCCAAAAAATGACCGTTTTACTTAAAATACACTATTGGAAAACTTAATTAAAGACAAATCAGTAATTTGATTATTTATTTTTTTATTTAGTTGTATGCAGGTATAATCCGACTTCTTGCCAGAAAACTTTTTAGAGAATTTTATACATTATTCTTGTATATTCTAGATATAATTGTTATTATCTACTTGATGATTTTATGAAAAAATATATTTTTATTTCCTTTTTCTTTATAATTTTGGCTTTTTTTGCTTATCAATTCTTTCATGTAAAGTATCAAAATAAAGATTATCAAGCTTATTTTATTGTAAATACAGAAGGAGGAATTGGAAACCAAATGTTTAAGTATGCTTTTGGTTTAAATTATGCCAAAAGGTTTAATAAAAAGATTTGCATTCCTCAAAATAATCGTTTAACTACCGTATTTAAGATTTCGGTTCCTATTTGTGAATTGTCCGACTTTAGAAATATTTATTCAAAGTTGTTAAAAAAATCTCAAAAGAAAGTGTCGTTAGATACTTTTAATGAAAATGGTCCGCAAAATTCTCCGGAGCACATTAGTTTTGATGGCTATCAACAGGACCCGCGCTATTTTAGAGAAATAAAAGATCTTGTCTTGCAAGAATTTTCTTTTAAAGATCCTTTGTCCGGAAACGCATTAAAGCTGTCTAAGGAAATGGAAAAAACAAATAGTGTTTGTCTACATTTTAGAAGAGGAGATTATTTAAAATATGGTTATCCCGTTTTAGGAAATCAGTATTACCTTGATGCCATCAATTACATCAAAGAGAAAACTAAATTACCGGTTAAATTATATGCATTTTCTGATGACATAAAGTGGGTAAAAGAAAATTTTAAACCAAAAGATCCTATTACCTATGTAGATGAGTTTGGATCGAAGACAGATTTGCATTTAATGACCCAATGTAAACATAATGTAATAGCAAATTCCACGTATTCTTGGTGGGGTGCTTTTTTAAATAAAAATCCTAACAAAATTGTCGTAGCGCCTGACGTATGGGATAGGCTGGATCCGAATTGGGGAAAAAACATCATTCTTCCTTCCTGGAAAGTAATACATGCAGATTATACAAAAGGAAAAAATATTGCCATTATTTATTTAGCAACAGGAAGAGATATTAAATTCTTTGAGTCCTTTTATCCAGCTATGGAGAAATATTTTCTTCCAGATATTCCCAAAACTTATTTTGTGTTTACGGATGATGAGAAAACACCACTTCCCAAAAACGCTGTTAGAATTTATCAGGAGCAACTTCCGTGGCCATATATTACACTGAAAAAATTTCATTTTATCAACGCTCAAGCAGATACGCTTGTTAATTATGAATATATCTTTTTTACGAATGCCAATTTATTTCCAATTCGGCCTATTAGCAAAGAAATACTACCCAACGACACACAACAATTTGTTTTTGTGCAGCATGTTGGGCAATCCAAACTACCGATCAACGATATGACCTACGATAGACAGGTTAATTCAAAAGCCTATGTCCCCTACGGAGAAGGGAAATACTATATTTGGGGCGGTTTTTTTGGTGGAAAATCCATGGATGTCCTAGATCTGTCCAACAAACTACAAAATAATATAGATGAGGATCTGAAAAATAATATCATAGCGGAATGGTATGATGAATCTCATCTAAATCATTTTTTGATAAACCTTTTAAAACAGGGGAAATCTCCGATAGTGTTAAGTTCTACCATGGCCATGCCTCAGAAGGCATATGATGAGTTATTAAGTGAAAAAGAAGATGCCAAGCAAGAGATAGAAGATACTCGTATTATCATGTTAAATAATATGGCGGGGACAAATTAAGGGATAATCCTAATTTTTGAAAAGGATTTATTACAATATCAAATTGTTTATTAACGACGGTATCCTGAAATAATATATTTTCACAGGTGGGTACAAGTTTGAGAGTTTCCCTTTTATGCGGTTTGGATGCAAGCTGATTTAATTTTCATGCGATTTAACTCGTCAAATAATTCTGCGTAACTACATGTTTCACCGATAGATGTTTTCCTATTTACATTGTTATCTCGTCAAAAAGTATGGGAGGAGCTATACTTCAAATTGCTATAATACAATAAGAGGTACTAAATGATGACAGAGCAAACTCCCGCAGTTGTTTATCGTTTTGGAAACGGGGTATATATCAATTTAACGAACCGTTGTCCCAATTTATGTGTATTTTGTATTAAAACGAAGTGGCACATGAATTTTCATGGGAATAATCTCAATTTGGTGGGATTGGAGCCTTCGGCTGGAGAAGTCGTTTGTGCTTTGGAGCAGGAACTTAAAAAAGCACCGTTTAAAGAAGTTGTGTTTTGCGGTTACGGCGAGCCGACTATGCGGCTAGATGTTTTGCTGTTTGTGGCGCAAACGTTAAAAGGGTGGCGCGCGCAAGCCAAGTATCCGCCTTTTAAAATCCGTTTGAATACCAACGGACTGGGCAACCGCATTAACCATAAGGATATTGTGCCGCTACTGGCCCAGGTAGTTGATGAAGTTAATGTCAGTTTAAATGCACCGGATGAAATTTCTTGGCAAAGATTAGTCCGGCCGGTGGAAGAATTTAAGGACGGTTATGAAGATGTGCTTGAATTTATCCGTAGTTGTGTGGCGGCTGGTTTTCAAAAAGTAGTTGCCAGTTGTGTAGATCAAACAGGGGTAGATCCGCGCGCAGTGGAGGCAGTTGCTAAGCATCAGGGTGCCACATTTTATTTGAGGAGTTTTCTAGATGCCCAAGATTAAACGCCCGGGGCCCCTTTTTGTTTTCTTTATTTTATTACTGGCTACCGGCCTTATTGGATTGCTTTTTGTTGCAGACGATTATTTTGATTATACGGCTAGTACCATTGAAGCGGCTGCTTCTATAGCCCCTCTCAACAAGGAGAGTGAATTGGCTGCCGTACAAAAGCCTCGCGAGTCATTTGATACGGAAGTAAAATATCGTAAATTTTTTGTTACGGCCCCCAATGCGCGGAAAGTGTCTTTGGCGGCTGATTTTAACCGCTGGGGGAAAGACCCTCTTGATTTAAAAGCCTATCGGAAAGGGTATTTTGAAACGTCTGTGGCTTTAACCGGAGGAGAATATAAGTATGTTTTTGTAGTAGACGGACAAGACATGCTGGATCCTACCAATAAAGACCGAACGGTAGTAGACGGACGTGAAGTATGTATTAAAACGGTACGTTAAATGAAACGAATGGTAATGACGACTTCTTCTAGAGAACAAACACTCCGTTTAGCTGGAGCCTTTGCTAACGTATTAAAGGGCGGAGAAATCATTTTTTTACGTGGACCGATTGGCGCCGGTAAAACCGTTTTTGTAAAAGGGGTGGCGGCCGCTCTAGGGCTAAAAAGCTCCCCAACCAGTGCGAGTTTTAGTTTGATGAAAGAATATCAAAATAAAAAATATCGCTTGTTTCATATTGATTTATTCCGTTTGGAAGAGGGAGAAGTTTTTAATCTGGGATTTGAAGAAATGTTAGAAGATGAAAATGCTATTATTTTAGCGGAATGGCCCGACCCGATTGAAAAAATGTTACCGTCCGACCGGTTGGAAATGAATTTTGTATTAAGAGAAGGCGATGAGCGAACGATTGAAATCGTTTCTCGTGGACCGACTTCTCAATATGTATTGGAGGCATTATGCAAAGTGGCCAAATCGTCGTGTTAGGATTAGACACTTCTGCCAGCCCGTTGCTTATCGCGGCTGCTAGCCAAGGACGAATTGCATTTCGCCGGCGAAGCGGTATTAAACAAGAACGATTATTGTTCCCGGCTGTGCGTAGCGCGTTAGAAGCCGTGGGCGGGACTTTGCAAGAAATTAAAAAAGTATTTATTGTGCGTGGACCGGGCCGATTTACCGGGATTCGTATTGCACTTACTTTTGCCTCTATGCTCAACTATTTAAATCAAGCGGAGATTTATGGGGCTACCGTTTTTGAAATTCTTAAATATCAGGTGGAACATTCACGTTTTTTTCAAAAGTGGCAAGAAAAAAACCCGGAAGGTAAATTGGGGATTGTGTTACATGCCTTTAGACAGGAGTATTTCTTGCAAATTTTTGATGAGAAAAATGAAGGGCCTGCTTGGCTTTCATACGACGAATTGAAGAGCCGGTTAGCCTCTTATAAGCGGCCTCTTTTTTTAGCCGGAACCGGTGCGGAAAAAGCTCCGCTAAATACGATTTTAAAAGGAAATTTTACCTGGGCGCGGCAGCAAGATTGTATTGTGCGCCCGGAAACGTTGTTGACTCTTTGTGGACAAGCGGCTTTTAAAGAGAAGGCGTTAGAGCCACTATACTTAAAACCGGCTCGTTTTGAACTTGTGCAACCTAAATGAAATTACGCTTAGCTACTGCTTTAGATGCTCCTGATTTAGCCCGTTTGGAAAATACGCAAACGCTATGTGCGCACTGGGGGGAAAATGGGTGGAAAACAGAAACGGCGCAGCCTGCTAGCATTGTTTGGTGTGCAGAAGAGGAAGGACAACTGGTTGGTTTTGCGGCGATGCGTGTAGCGGCAGGTTTGGGAGAAATTTTAAATGTAGCGGTTCATCCGAACTATTGCCGTAGAGGAATTGCGTTTAGCTTGTTAAGTAAGCTCTTGCAAGAGGCGAGGCACCAATCTTGCGAAGAGCTGAGCCTGGAAGTGAATATTCGCAACCGTGCGGCTATTTCGCTTTACACGAAATTGGGTTTTTTGGAAGTAGGCCGTCGGGAAAAATTTTATAATGCCAAAGAAGATGCGCTCATCATGAGGATTTCGGTATGAAAAAACAAATTTTATATTTGCTGGTACTCATTTTAGGAACTCATCTCGCGGCACAACCGGCAGAGCCTGTTTCGGAAAAGCAGCTACTCAACGATTTTTTGACAGCTATTTATGCCCAACGAAATTCCGACCCTAAAGCCTTGGAATATTTAGAGCATACGTTCACGCTGACACCGGATTCTAAATATCTTAAAAAATTGATTGTGATGCAAGCATTGGCTGAAAACAAGCTGGATGTGGCAGACCGCTATGCTGATTTCATTGATCAAGGAGAAAACGACGTAGAAGACTGGCATGCCTACGGTACGTATCTATGGAAAAAAGGCCGCTTGCGCGAAGCTGAAGATGCCTACCAAAAAGCACTGGATTTTGACCCGGAAGATACGCAACAGCTTTATTCGTATCTTATGTTGTTAATGGTTTCCAATCCGGATAAAGCAGTCCTTTTATTGGAGGATTTAGCGACCAAACACCCCGCTATGGCCAGTGCCGCGTATACGGAAATAGGAAATCTTTTTTTACGCCGCCGCAATTTAACACAAGCACTTCATTATTTTGATAAAGCCTTACAAATTGCTCCCGATGAAATCAACGCGCGTTTAGGCAAAGCAGAGGTATATGAACGCAGTTCTCAATTCTTTTTCATGCTTCATGAACTGGAAGAATTAGAAAAAATGGGTTTTGGAAATGCGTCTACTTATTCGCGTATGGCCTCTGTATTTTTATTAGGGAAAGATGTGGAGAAAGCCCGCCACTATTTTTTGAAAGCAAAAGCAGATAAGCAAGATGATATTCCTTCCTCGTATTTTTTGGCGTTGCTCGCTGAACAACAAGGCGATTTTGAGAGCGCTATTCGTTACTTAAGACAAGCAGCTGATTTTGAGCAAGATGCAGCAAAATGGTTGCAAGTTAGCTTTTATCAACAAAAATTAAATCAATCCCAAGAAAGCGCTCATACGCTTGAGCAAGCCTATCAAAAATTTCCGGACAATGTAGAAGTTGCCTTCTTTTATGGAATTGCGTTGGAGCAAATCCGCGAGTATAAAAAAGCGGCGGTTGTTTTTAAAGCGCTAGTCACTAAACGCCCGGAATATACCGAAGCGTGGCTGCAATATGCTTATACATTGGAAAGTTTAAAAAAATATAAACAGATGGAAGAAGCTATTGAGCGGGTATTGGAATTACAACCTAATCACGCAGCTGCACTTAATTTATGGGCGTACAGTTTAGCCCAGCGTTCCGAACGCTTGGAGGAAGCCCAAGAATATATTGCGCGTGCGCTAGCGGTAAATCCGCGAGATTATGCGTTTATTGATACGCAAGCTTGGATTTATTATAAACAAGGCAAGCTGGAACAAGCGGTCAATTTATTGCAATCAATTCCCGCATCTACGATAGAACACAATCCGGAATTGGCCTACCATTTGGGAGCTGTCTTAGCGGCGCAAGGTAATTTGGACCAGGCAATTGAGTTTTTAAAACAGGCAAGTTCTTCCATCCCGCAAGCGGCGCAGTTACTACGTAAGTTAGAAAAACAGCGTTAATTTTCAACGTATACCCACAGTAATCCACTTGTCAAAGAAACACTAAAACGAACTCCGGTAGTTTGATTGCTTAAGCTCCGGCCGGCCCTTTTCCAGGAAAGGGTTTCTGCGGCAAGCGGGTATTTAAGCCCGGTTGTATAAACGCCGCGGCAAGTTTTATAAGGTAGTAAACTGACTCTTTTTTTCGGTAAACACGGAACTGTTATCTTTTGCAGGACCGGTAATAACTGCCATCCGGGGCCGCATACGGTTAATTTCATCTTAGAAATGTAAGGATATAAAGACAGTATATTTCCCAGTGAAAAATCCATTCTTCCACCTGTAAATCCGCATAACGTGCATTGAGTGTATCCTTGTGCGCATAACCAGTCTAAGGCTTTTTCCAAATCAGTATTATCTTGCCTGGGCACATGAATCCACC
>CACZKQ010000057.1 GCA_902781765.1 uncultured Elusimicrobium sp.
CATAAATCCCGTTCTTTTTAATGGAACCGCCGCCGTAGATGAGTTGTACGGTTTTGCCGTATTTGGGGAGTTCCTTGTTTAGATTTTGCAGGGCATCTTCCCCGAAGTAAAGTTTGGTAGGGTTGGCATAGGTAAAGTTTCCCAACATAACACGCTCCTTAAGTGAGATAAGAGTATTGTAGCACATATATGCTTCACATGCGCTTTTTGGTCACAGTAAATGAGTAAAATAAATTAAATAAACTATGCGAGCATAAACAGCGTTTGCCCATCAATGCTCCTTGAGATAAAAAATAAATTGTTTCTACCATCTGTTCTTTAATAAGGGACCTTATACTATTAACCACATGCAGTTTGGCTACATGGCACTTGGAAGAAATCAAAAAATTCCATTTTAATAACTTGTAGGATTTTAAAAATTAGTCCTGTATTTACTGCTACATCAAGCATTTCTCGCAAGTATCATTAAATTGAGTTTTGTTCCAGGTTGATTGCCACTATATCTTAGTTTTAAATTTTTCTAAAATAGTATGTGTATATATTTTACTAAGCAGGAGCAACCATGTCCTCATTTATACAATTTGTAAAACTGTTTATATCCGGAAACACCTTACAAGGGATTAAGTTTAGAACCGACGTATCCATTATCTTAACTTTTTTTGTTCTCATCACAGAAATTGTAATTTATTACCTATCTTGGGATGCTATCCCGGATATGATTCAATACGATTATGATTTTTCCGGTGTAGCACATAATATTTGCGAAAAAAAGTGGATTTGGGCGAATATCCTATTGCAACTGTTTATTTGTGTTGGTGTATTTATCGTGAAATATTTTTCATACAAAATAAAGCGCATTCGTCAACTTGTTTATGATGAAAACAATCACTTAATTCCCGTTATGGATAAACGGTTTTCTATGTTTGCCTGGGAAACAGCCATGCTTTTTGTTACGACGGAACAAGGCTATATTTTTGCGCTGACCGATATTGTTAAAAATCGCATGTGTGATGATATCGTAACGCTTATATTCCTGTTTTGGCAAATTATACTCATCTTTGAATTTCGCGCGGATGTAAAAGCACTAAAGGCAAATAGTAAAAAGGATAAGGCATCCGAATAAGAGCATAACAAGATGTATTGCTATGCTCTTTTGTCAGCTTTAAAATCTATTTAAATTTTCTTCACTACGATATTTGTCAACGCAAATAAGGCTAGCACGTTAGGGATAACCAGAAGGTTATTAAACATATCGGTCAGTTCCCATACAAAATCACTAGATACCAGTGAACCCAGCATGATGAAACAAAGGGAAATTAACGTATAAATAAACACTGCTTTCTTAGTATTATTTTTTCTAAATAAATAGATTGCATTTATTTTGCCAAAAAAATTCCAGCAAAGAATGGATGAATACGCAAAAAAACAAAGACAAACAGCCACAAAAATTGCTCCCAAATGCGAACCCATAATACCTCCAAAGGCATTTTGAACCAAATTTGTCTTATTTAACATTTCCGTAACAGTCCCCGTGTAACCATTCGCCAAAACGCCGTCCGGGGTATATAGTGTTGCAATAATAACCAAAGCATTCAATGTTAAAATAACAAACGTATCTACAAATACGCCAATCATAGCAATAGTACCTTCTTCATGTGGGGTTTTGACCCGGGCAAGAGCATGAATATGTGGGGTGGAACCCATACCGGCTTCGTTAGAGAACAAGCCTCTTTTAGCCCCTTGGCTAATAGCCGTTTTGATAGCCACCCAAAATCCGCCGCCCAAAATAGCCTGCGGTTCAAAGGCATATTTAAAAATCATTTTAAAAGTGTCTAAGATGTAGTGATGTCTTGCTATTAAAACGAAAAACGCACCGATTAGAAAAGTCACTGCCATCACAGGGACCAGTTTTTCCGTTACAGCAGCAAGTCTACTCACGCCGCCTATAAAAATAATTCCGGATAAAAGGACTAATACCACCCCCACCATCCAAGGTTGGATTTCAAAAGCCGTTTGCATGGTGTAGCTTATGGAATTGGACTGCACCATACAACCCATAAAACCGAGCGCCAAGATAATAGCTACTGCAAAAAACGCGGCTAAAAATCTTCCAAGTTTCCCTTGGAATGCTTTCGTTATATAATACACAGGACCGCCTTTTATATTTCCGTTTTCTTCAACGATCCTTGTCTTGATAGCTAATGTGGCTTCCGCGTAGATAGTAGCCATACCAAAAAAAGCGATTACCCACATCCAAAATACGGCCCCCGGCCCCCCTACTAAAATAGCCGCAGACGCGCCAACAATGTTCCCTGTCCCCACTTGGGCAGCTATGGCTGTTGTTAAGGCTTGGAAAGGGCTTACGCTATTCTCGTTTTTTTCACCAAATAAACTAAGGCTACCGAAAGAATTGCTTAATCCTTCTTTAAAACAGCGGATTTGAACAAACCGGGTTTTTATCGTATACCAAAGTCCTACTCCAACGAGTAGAAATACCAATATATAATTGGATAAATATTCATTGAATTTAACAACAAGGGGATATAATATGTTTTCAATTTCGGTAACCATATTCTCTTTTATTCCTAAATAATATTATTGTTCCGGTGCAAACAGCTCATCAATAGTACGCTTGGCTTGGCGCAAGATACTTTCCGTATCCGCACCGTCTATGTCTAAATTCTCGGCTTTAAGGCAGTAGGTGTTCGGTATTGCGTAAAACTGCCGGGCAAGTGCTTGCACATACCCATAGCCGTAAGCATCATTTAAAATCGGGCCGCCAGCCGTCGTTACATAATAGAGTTGTTTGGCTTTGCACAGGCCGCGAGGCTTGCCGTTAGCCTGGTAACTAAAAGTGATCCCAAGGACATTGATATGCTCTATGTAAAGCTTGAGTAAAGACGGGAACGATAAATCCCATACAGGGGCGGCAATCACTATTTTATCGGCGGAGGCGAACTCTTTCGCCAATGCAAATAACGGGTGGCTAAAATCCGCTTGGTAAATGAAGCGCGCCCGCTGTTCCACGCTTTCTTCGGTAAACGGCAAGAGAACAGTTTGGGTAAGGTCGCGCTCTGTGACGTTACCATGCAACTTACTCAACAGGTACTGTGCCAAAAATTTCGTTCTGGATTTCTTGCGCGAGCACGCACTAACAAATAAAATATTCATATTATTTTCTCCCCCCTTTCAGCTTGTCCATCATATAGACACCCTCACCGTTACCACCAGCCCAGGCAAAAAAAAGGATAGGCACAACATTTATTTTATAATTTTAAGAAGGCAACCACATCGATGAAATGCATTTACCACCGTGCGAGAAACACATTGTACACCTATACTTTACCGAACACGAGTGCGGAAAGTTTTTCATGCAAGGCAGGAAGGTCCTTTTTTAACGAAATGATCTTTCCGTCCTTGATAAAACAATGCGTAGAAGAGGCGATGGAACAGAGTTCGTTTGTTGTTTTATTAAAAAACTCATACCCAAGTTCTAATTTTACAGACGAGTAGCCTTTCACAAACACGTTAATTTCTATCTCGTCGGCAAATCGCACGGGAGATTTGTATTGCACGGCCACACTAACTACCGGAGAGAAAACCTGCTCGTTTTCCACTTGTTTATAAGCAAGGCCCAATTCTTCCAAATAGGCCAAACGAGCCTCTTCCATCCATTTCACGTAGTTTGCGTGGTGGATGATGCCCATCTGATCCGTTTCGTGGTATTGTGCTTTTCTTGTGTAAGAAAACATATTTTCTTCCGTTAGATTTCAATGATTCTTTTTACATTATATAAAAATCATATAGACAAGCTACAGGCGCTTTGTTACAATATGCTTGAGGAGCTTTATGAAGAAAAAAACAATTAAATTAGTAGCAATTATTACCTTACTTGGTAGCTTTGTGCCTGGTATGGCGCAAGAATATAAAACACGTGAGGTAACCAATGTTCCCGCTTTTTCTAATATAGAAATAAGCGGAGGTGATGTAAATGTATACTTCACCCAAGCTGACAATTACGCCTTGGCAATAAGCGGACCCGCTAAATTGGTAAAGGCCACCAAAATCAAGGTGAAGGAAAATACGCTTTTCATTGAATACAATGAGCCTTTTTTTACGGGCGACGATGATGATGTAACAGTACGTGTTACAGCTCCGCAACTAAACCGAATCTCCGTCGCCGGCGAAGCTGATTTTGAGTGTAAAACTTCATTCCAAGGGCAAAAATTATTCATTAAAACACGCCAAAATGGAGAAGTGTCCATGAAAAATATTGCTGTTGGAAAAATCAACATTGATGCGAAGGGAAGTTCTTCGGTTGACCTGGATTATGTTCAAGCCGAAAAGATTATGGTTTCTTCATTGGATCGTGCGGAAGTGGAATTATCCGGCAATACGGCTTTGTTTGAAGTCATTAAAAAAGGAATGTTTGCCGAAATTGACACCAAGAAACTGATTGCTACCCAAACAGGCGCAAGTACTGCAAATACTTCTGGGAAAGCAGCCAGTGACGGCAGTGTAGAGTTTACGTTTAACGATTAAACCCGAAAAAAAGAATTAAAAAAGGCCTGTTTAAAACAGGCCTTTTTTATTGTTATTTTTTTATCCGTTTCTATGAAAAAATCCATCATTTATTTTGAAGCAATACGTCAGCAAGAGTTCGGCTGAGATGCGCCAAAAGTTGGCTATATCCCTGGGCCAAATCGTCATACGTCTTACCAATCAACACCATATCTGTAAACTTTTGATGGGCAAGCACTTTGCCGGAATTATCTTTAAGAGTATACCAAGCAACTATTTCGGCCTTTTCCCCCAAAACGGCATTCATCCTACTGATTTCTATGGTAATAGTTTTATCAAATTTTTCCCCTTTTAAGGAATTCATTTTAACTTGCGCCGCCGGAAGAAGCGAGCTCAAATCTTCCGTTACTGCACGGGTAGCCAAAACGGACGGAAATTCCACCCACCGGTTATATTCGGAAATGTTCATTTGGGCAGAATCTTTCACTTGAGTTACTATTTGCGGACGTTCTACATATTTTGGCAACTGAATCCGATTTATTCCAATACTATCCGTATAATCAGCTGCCACTGCGTTCGCAGCAACGGCAAATTGAGTATAAAATTTGGCATTTTGGCTCTTTCCAAAAACACAGGCCCCCAGTAACAGACAAGGGATGATGATTTTTACTATTCGCATATTATTCTCCTTTTTTTCCTTGAATTAACGCTTCCGGATGTTGCTCCAAATAATCCGCTAGATTTTGGAAAGATTTAGCTGCATCAGAAACCTCATGTAATGTTTCGTTTAAATTGGACAGAGTTTCTTCGCTGCTATCGGCAATCCTTTCTAAGGTGTGATCCAAATTTTTGGAACTGTTGGTAAGTGCCGGCAACAAAACAGGCAGTTCCTTTCCAAGGACTCCCGCCACATGGTTAAATTGCGCAACGGCCTCTTGGATTTGGAGTCTGCTAAGCCCGCGAGCAAGCTCTTCCCTTGCAGAAAGCACAGTCGGGATCTGTGGAATATTTTCCCTTTTGGGGCTCTCAAACATCTTGATTTCCGTCTCCGGCAACATCACCAAATCAATCCTAAGTTGCCCTGTTAAATAACTTTGCGAGGCCAAACGCGCACGCATACCTTCTTTAATCAAGAGCGACAAGAAATCAAAATTTTCTTTATCTTTTTTCCATATTTTTTCCCAAAGAGAGCCTTCACTGATAATGTCTGTTTCTTTGAAGCGAACATAAACCGCCACATGGAAGTTCAAATCATCTTTGTTAGTTACAAGAACAATGCGCGTAACCTTGCCGACTTCTACGCCCTGGAATATAACAGGAGACCCTTCCGCCAACCCCTGTAACGATTCGTTAAAATACATCACGGCCAGGTCTTTTGTGTCTGCATGTAGTTTATGGAAAACCGATTGTCCAAGCAGTCCTAAAAACAACGCAAAACCAATGACTAAAAACAGTCCAATGGCTTTTTTATTTGGTTCTTTTTTCATGTTTTTCTCCTCTTGTTAAAAATTCATACACTTGTTCATTCGGCGGATTTTTTAATAATTCTTTTGGGTTTCCTTTCGCCGAAATCGTTTGAATAGTTTTATCCAAAAAAATGCTGTTCTTTCCAATAGTAAAAATAGAAGCTAATTCATGGGTAACCACAATGATTGTTGTCCCCAATGTTTTATTGATTTCCAAGATCAAATCGTCCAAATTTTTAGAGCTTACAGGGTCCAACCCGGCAGAGGGTTCATCAAAATATACGATTTCCGGGTCCAAGGCCAACGCTCTGGCCAAGCCTGCACGTTTACGCATACCTCCGCTGATTTCAGACGGATAATACTCTTCGTAACCGGACAATCCCACCAGGGCCAATTTAAACGAAACAATTTGGCTGATTTTGTTTGGGGAATAATCGGTATATTGCTGCAAGGGGAGTGCCACGTTCTCCGCTAACGTCATAGAGCTAAACAAAGCTCCGCCTTGATACAAAATACCGCTATTTTTCATAATCTCCAACTTTTCATTACTATTTGCGTTGAAAAAATCTGTATCCCGTATCCAAACACTACCAGCTTGCGCAGGAATGAGGCCGGTAAGTGTACGCAGCAGCGTACTTTTACCACAACCAGATCCCCCCATAATGATGAAAATATCCCCCTTGGGTATATCAAAGGACAGGTTTCGCATAATCACCTTTCCTTCGTAACCGATACTCAAGTTTTCCGCACGAATAATCGCATCTTGTTTCATCATATCCCTATCCACGAACAAGCTACTGTAATCAAGCCTGTCATCACAATCATCCAAACAATGGCATACACAACTGCGTTGGTAGTAGCAGTTCCCACGCTATCGGCGTTGCGGCCGCAATTGACCCCAAAATAGCACCCACATAAGGCAATCACCCAGCCGAAAACTACTCCGTGAAAAATGCCCACTAAAAAGTTCGTTAACGTAAAAGAATTGATTGTATACTTAATATATTCCGACAAAGGGACTTCCCAAAATAATACGCAAACAAAACATCCGCCTACAATACCCATCGCATCTGCCAGTAAAACCAAAATAGGCATGGAGAGAAGTAGTGCATTCATACGTGGTAAAACCAAAAAATCGGTGCGCGAAATTCCCATTGTTTGCAATGCATCCAATTCTTCATTAACCTGCATAGTTCCAATAGTAGCCGCATAGGAGGCTCCTGTTCGGCCGGCCATAATCACCCCCGTCATAATAGCCCCCATAATACGTGTCATACCGATAGTCACCAAACTGGCCACATAAATTTGCGCCCCGAATGTTTGCAACTGCACGGCACCGACAAATGCCAAAATCAATCCCACCAAAAAACTGATTAACGCCACAATACCGAGTGCTTTTGGACCGCAATCATCAAGCGCCGCCAAAAAATCAATTCCGCGCATAACGGAGCGAAACGAAAAAAAGCGCAGAAGCGATATAAAAACTTCGCCGATAAAGCCTAAAACATTGTTTACTGCTGTCCATATCTTCACCGTGCTTACGCCGATGGCGCCCAAAAAGCCAAACCGTATATTTTCTTTATGTTGCGGTTTGCGGTCCACAGCCAGCGCCAAATGCACCAAATCCTGTAAATTTTGCGGCAATGCGGTTAAATCAACCGCAATATTGTGTCTTTGTGCTTCTTGCACCGCCCCAAACAAAACCGAAAGCAACGAAGAATCCCATTGTCCATGCGCCGGCGCTGCAAAACCAAGTTGCTTAACAGTGT
>CACZKQ010000058.1 GCA_902781765.1 uncultured Elusimicrobium sp.
TGGCAGTTGCTTTTTGTTCGGTGCAAGCTGCTTCCACACCGAAGATTGAAAAAGTAACCTATTTTCCGCTTTCGTACGTAGCGTATCATGATATACAAGCGACGAACATGGATATAGGGACGGGCAGAGTGTCGGCTACCGGGACCTTTGGAAGTGCCGGTGTAACGGAGCCGTTAAAAGTACAGAAGGCGGGTGATGTAGGAGATACTACATTATATCCAGATGCGATATTTCGTTTAAATGGCAGTAGTAGTGCCAGCACCTCCATAAAAGTAAAAGCTGGAGAGACGGCAATTATTGGGTATGGGACTGCTAGCGGGGGAAGCAACCATCAGTTGGAATTTAAGCAGGATTTAAGGTTAGGGACTACCAGTTCGTTTTCAAACCTCAATACGACGCATGCGACGGTTTCTTCCATGAACTTGTTTGGAAAATCTTTCCCGGATTGTACTGCGGATCGTGACGAAGACGGGAACAACATGTATTGGGTAAAGCTAAAATTAGATGCAACCGATAAATGCTTGTGGTATTTATCATGCGGAGCGGTGGCGGAAGATAAGCAATGTACGCAAGATGGTACATCACAGAATCCACCTCTTTCGTGTTTTAGTGGAAGGGTTTATGATTCTACTAAAAGTTCTGTTGTTACTACTCAACTGATGTTTGATGCAAATTGTTGCAAAAATGCGACAGATTACCGTTGGAAACGACATAGCGTGGGCCCGGATGGCACAATAGGGGATCCGAGCTGTTCCGTTCATATCGGGAACATATATGGGCACTTTGACTTTCCTGAAACTTTGGACAAAAATTACTTCTCCGGTTGTGAGTGCAATCCTTACCTGCCTGGTGGCGGGAAAACAACTGCTCGCCTTAGTGGGAGAGTCATTTCCGAGAACACGGATTTATATGCCATATATTTCTGTGAATATGTAGAGTAACCTATTTAAGGAGTTATAAAAAAATGAAAAAAAGAGGATTTACGCTTCCGGAAATTTTAGTAGCGGTACTGATCATAGCCATTTTAGTTGTGATGGCGGTTCCTCAGTACGAAAAAGCAGTAGAAAAGAGCCGCAAGGCCGACGTACTTTCTACGCTTAAGAAACTGCATGAATCCAAGATGCGCATGTTGGATAGTGCAGATATGCTTGTGTACGCGGATGAAACTTTTGGTATGGAAAATCTAGATTTTACACTTCCTTGTACCAACAGTGTTTCCGGACACCGTGTGAAGTGCGAAACGAAAGATTTTGCCTTCCAATTAAGGCCAAAGTTGGACTCTTCTTCCGCCGATAAAGTGAAGAATGCGGTGTGTGCCAAGCGTTTGGCCGGGGATTATAAAGATACCGTATTTGTGTATTACGGCGAAGCAGAACAAAATGCAGATGACCGTTTTGTATGCAAGGGAACGCATTGCGAAATTTATGGTATGACGAACGGCGGCAGCAGTGTGCCAGCCTGTAGTTAAAGGAGAGATTAAAATGAAACAAGGTTTCACGTTGGTTGAATTGTTAGTAGTAGTGCTTATTATCGGTATTCTGGCTTCGGTTGGATTACCCGAATACACGCGCGCAATTAAAAGAGCCCGCAGTGCTGAAGCTAAGCAAATGCTTCCGGATATGTATAATGCTAAAAAATTAGCAAAAGTAACCTTAGGCCGTGAACCTACAACATTTGCTGAAATGGATGTTAAATTTACTACTTCTAATGGAACGATTGCAACAGGTAGTGGTTTTGATACGGACAATTTTAACTATTCTCTATTTGCCGGAAATCAAGAAGCCTGTGGTTCACGTAATCCCAGTGCAGTAAGTGCAATTTCAAAACATGGTTCTTATAGCTTCTTTTATTGTTCCGGACATTTACAATGTTTGGGAAATGATTGTAAGCAGGTGGGCTTTTCTAAAACCCAGAACTCCGGTTGTATTTCTGAAAACACCTGTTACGTTGAGTAGATTTCAACTAAAAAATCCCCGGCGCTTTAAGACCGGGGATTTTTTTTGTCAAACAATAAGAAAAGTCATGCTGAACGAAGAGAAGAAGCTTGCAGAACTCCCGCGACGTCATGCTGAACTTGTTTCAGCATCTCGTCGTTAAAATAGACGACAAAACAACAAGACCCTGAAATCAATTCAGGGTAACGAGCAAAGCAAATTATTAAATTATTCTTTACAAATAGCATTAAGAAATTTATAATGAAATATATTATTTTTAAGGAGGCCGTATGGGTGGTTTGTGGATTGTAATACTTTTGGTGGTGGTGTTTGTCGTATATGCAGTGGTAACCTACAATGGATTTATTGTTTTGAAAAATCGTGTCAATGAAGCATGGAGCGACATTGAAGTGCAATTAAAACGCCGTTATGACATGATTCCCAATTTGGTAGAAACCGTGAAAGGATATGCTCAGCACGAAAGCCAAACGTTGGAAAAAGTAATCAAAGCTCGCAATATGGCGATGGAAGTAAAGCCGGAACATATCAAAGAAATGGCGGCCAGCGAAAATATGCTTTCCGGTGCGCTTAAATCCTTGTTTGCTGTTAGTGAAAATTATCCGCAATTGCAAGCCAATGCAAACTTTTTGGAACTGCAACGCGAACTGCGCGACACGGAAGATAAATTGCAAGCCGCTCGCCGTTTTTATAACGGCAACGTAATGGCTTTAAATACCAAAGTGGAATTATTTCCAAGCAACATAGTGGCGGCACTTTTTCACTTTGGAAGACGGGATTTCTTTGAGTTGACTGACTCGGAAGCAGTTGCCAAAGAACCGGTCCACGTAAAATTCTAACGGACATTTTTTGTGGTTACTGTTTACGAACATATTTCTCAAAACAAGCGGCGTACTGCGCTGCTTGTTTTATTATTTCCCTTGGCGTTTGCTTTACTGGTTGCGCTATTTGTAGGCATGGTATACGTGTTAGTAGGGCCCGGGGCGGACGCGGCGGGAGTTTCGGGCATGACGCAGGCGCAAAACGACCTGATTACGGCATTTATGTATATCGTGCCGATTGGGTGGGGGATTGCTATGATATGGATAGTAATTTCCTTTTTCTTCGGCGACAAATGGCTCATGAGCGGCGCAGGCGCGATTGCCGTTACCCGCCAAGACCAACCTGAAATTTACCGCTTAGTAGAAAATTTGTGCATCACCCGCGGACTTCCCTTGCCGCGCATTTACATCATAGACGACGAGTCGCTAAATGCTTTTGCTACCGGGCGCGACCCGCAACATGCATCGCTTGCACTAACGAAAGGAATTGTCAAAAAATTAGAGCGGGTAGAATTAGAAGGCGTAATTGCACACGAACTTGCCCATATTGAAAACCGCGATATCCGGCTAATGCTATTGATTGTAGCCGGGATTTCTTTTTTTACGCTTGCCGGGGAGTGGTTTTTCCGTCAGGCTATGTATTCCGGCCGCCGCCGTTCTTCCTCATCTAAAGGTGATGCTACACTCATTTGGTTTTTGCTAGGGATTATTTGTATGGTGTACGGTTATTTAATTGCGCCGATTATCCGCTTTGCGGTTTCGCGCCAGCGGGAATATCAAGCTGACGCAACCGCCGCTTTAACTACGCGTAACCCGCGTGCGCTAGCCAGTGCTCTGCAAAAAATTTCCGGCGACCCGCGTGTAGAAGCGTTGGATAAGCGCGAGAGTATGGCCGCGATGTGTATTGCTAATCCACTGGATAAAATGGGATTGTTTTCCGGTTTATCGGGCTTGTGGGCCACGCATCCGCCCATTCAAAAACGAATTGATGCTTTACTAGAAATGGATGAAGAGGTAGTTCGTTAGACGAAAATCGTCCTAAGGTTGTTCTGTGTTTACCAACTCCGCAAGCGGGAAGTAGTGCCTTAAAATGGTTTTATAATCTTGTCCATCGTCTGCCCGTCCGGCTGCACCGGTTTGGTCAAAGCCAACACCATGCCCCCAGCCGCCCCCATAGAACACAAAGTATTTTAACTGTCTTTTTTCATAGTGGGGTTCAACGATAAAATAACTGCTGCGTAACATTCCTAAACTTAGGTTGTTGCGGATAACATTTTCTTTATTTAAAATCACTTCGCCCTTAGTGCCTTTCACGCGCAGCTGACTTACATAGCCCGAACGTCCGCGTTTTAAAGGAATAATTGCAGTAATCCGGCCGATATCTTTTTTCTGTCGTTTAATGACACTTTGCAATTCCGGTTCATCTACGACACGCGTCCAGCGAAACGCGGCTAGGCTAACGTGTTTATCGTACTGGCTAAACGCTTCATGCGGATATTGCAACAATTCTTTAAAATGATACGGTTGAAGTTCTTCAAAATTAAAATCTTTGTAGTCTGATACTGGCTGCAGATAAGGCGTTTCGCTCCAACCGGCCTCTTTAGAACTTTGGGTAATCCCGCCACAGTTAGCCGAAAATACACTTTCAATTGGTTTATTATTGTATTGTAAAATTTCACCGATAGTAGATTCCACGGCCGCATTGGCGCGTTCGCTTTCGGCACTTACCCCGCCGTATACTTGGCAATTTTGTGCATCACAGACATCATATCCGTAGGCGCGGTGTTTGCCGAAATGTTTGCTGGCATAGGTGCGGGCCAAAACCGCTTGGGCCCGTAACGCATCCATAGGAAACAGAGTCGGCATTTCAGACGATATAACCCCTTGTAAATATTCTTCTAAATTAACAATGTTGATGGGAATTAACGTATTTAACTTAGCATGGTGAAGTATTTGTAATTTACCGCGATATTCTTTGTCATCCATGCTGGCCCAAGTCATGCCTACCCCGCTTAAAATATGTTTTACGATAATGGTGTGCCCTTCCCCTGCCGTGTTGGAAACGGGGATAACGGTAACGTCATGCTGGAACGGAATTTTTTTACCTTTGGGATCAATAAGTTGGGGGGTTTTCCCCGTTAGTACGACGCGCCAGGATTCTTTCGCTTTTCCCTTGGCTATAATTTTTCGGGCAGCGTTGGTAATCGTAAAATCGTGGGACGGAGTAAAAATAACTTCTTTTCTATCGGACGGTTTTCCATTTGGGCGTACACCCAGCCCGATTTTTATTTCCTTGATTTGTTTTTCACTGGGGATAAAAATAGGTTTGACTAGGGTATGTTCTCTTTTTTCTTTATGCTCGGTAAGTTCTTTTTCCGGGCGTGTAATTTTGGGACGTAACCGCTGCAAAGCTTGGTTGACTTGAATATCTTTTTTATCTGTAAAATAAAGCATGCGATACTGACGGTAGGCTTCGTTGAAATTCTTTGTTTTTTCTAAGACGAACGCATAATGTTTTTTAGCTTCAATAAATTGATGGTCATACGTAGCGGCTTGTTTGAAAGGTTCCACAGCCTCCTGATATTTTTTTTCATCTTCCAGTAGGCGTCCAAGTAAATAGTTGGCTAAGGCTTGGTGAGTTTGGCTACGTGTGGCAATATGTAAGTTGTATTTTGCAAGTTCTGTTTCGCCTAAGCCGATTTGGGCGCGTGCTAAGTTAATATATAAAAAACCGTCACGTTTGGGATCTGGAGTAATTTGAGAGAGTAATTTTTCAGCCGCCGCGTATTGCCCGTCAGCTAAATAGGCACCGGCGGTCATTTCTAATACTTCCCGGTCTTGCGGATAGATTTTATAGGCAGCGGCGGCAGTGTCTACGGCTAAGCGCGGATTATTTTGTTCAAGTGCAATAAACGCGGCATTTAAAAATGCGTGCTTATTTTGCGTATCTTTTGAAATTTGAAGATACGCCTGTAACGCTTCTTGCGGTTTATAATCAAAATAAAGTTCTTGTGCTTCGGCCAAGCGTTCTTCTACGGGTAACACAGCCGTCTGTGCGCAAGCCGGCCTTGTCGTAAAAAGGCTTGCCAGCAGCAGCAAATAAAATAATGAAAGTAAATGTTTCACGCCGTACCTCTGTTGCTATTTTAGCATATTGCGCTCTTGTACATTTTGGTATAATAGCATTATGTCCACACTTCCAGTTCCAAGTTGGCTTAAAGAAATGGTCGGCCGGAAAAAGGCCGCCTTACGTTCTGATGCGGCCGTCGCGGCGCGGCAGTCTATTTCCGCACACGCTCTTCATACTGTTTGCCAAGAAGCGAAGTGTCCCAATCAAGGCGAATGTTTTAATTGTGCAGAGGCTACATTTATGGTGCTTGGAGATCGGTGTACGCGTGGTTGTCGTTTTTGTGCCGTTAGCCGTAGCAAACCACTTCCGCCGGACGAACAAGAACCTCAGCGCGTAGCGCAGGCCATTAAGGAATGGAACTTACGCTATGCAGTGCTGACCATGCCGGCGCTGGATGATCTGGACGACGGTGGCGCGGCTCATTTTGCGCGCGTCATTCAAGCAATTAAACAAGTTACTCCACATGTAAAAATAGAACCTTTGATTTCCGATTTAGGGGGGAAAGAATCGGCACTAAGAACTATTTTAGCCGCTGGGCCTGACGTGCTTGCACATAATGTGGAAACGGTACCCCAATTATATAGTGCGGTTCGTATTGGTGCGGATTATAAACGCTCGCTTACCTTGTTGGAGAGAAGTAAAAAAATTGCACCGGACATTTTGACTAAAACCGGTTTTATGGTTGGATTAGGAGAAACGGAGGAGCAAATTCGTCAACTACTACGTGATTTGCGGAGTGTTGATGTGGATTTGGTAACGATTGGTCAGTATTTAGCTCCGTCAGTGGCGCATTATCCGGTGGCAGCATATCCAACACCGAGTTGTTACCGGGAGTGGGAAAAATATGCCCTGTCTATTGGGTTTAAGGCAGTAGCCAGTGGCCCGCTGGTCCGCAGTAGTTACCGAGCCGGAATGTTATATGCCTGTGCAAAGGGAATTAAGCCCTGTCAAAGCGCGTGGGGATAAAGTATAATAAAAAGATGAAACGTATTTACTATTTGATTTGTATTCAAGTATTTTTAATAGCTTGTGCCGGGAATCCTCCGGCCTGGTGGAATCCGCGCAACTTACAGCCCGGGCAGGAAGCAACGGCTAAACAGCGTGTTTCTTCGCAAGCTGCCAAATCGGCTGCTAGTGAGGAAACCCCTAGTGAATTGGTGGAGGAATCTATTGAAGTTTCCAATGATGAATACGAAGAAATGCAGCTGACTCCTCTTCAAGATGAGGAACAGGAAAATGCAACGGGGGAAACATCGGCGCAGGTAACGGATGATTCTGAAATGTTAATCCCCAGTGTGTTAGCAGAATAAATTGTATTGGATAAAGTGATGTAAAAACGCCCCGGCTTTTAGTCGGGGCGTTTTTGCTTAGATACACTGAGAAAGATAGCACGTTTTTATGATTTTTGCGGTATCCGATTTAAGAAGAAATAGACGGTTTGTTCTTCCGGACGGCTGTTAATTAGCAAAATCAATTTTTGCCCTTCTTTCACGAAGGTCAACTGCGTTTCTGCTCCGTTAGGGTGCGAAACAATCGGGGTGTAAGTTGCGTCAAACGATTTTTTGGCAACGGGTTGCATCAAAAACTGTTGTAAAAAACGTACTTGTTCGGGTGTTATTTCAAGCAAATCATTTGGACGAGGCGTTTTAAACTTATAACCGCTCAACGTATGATTGCTGCGAATTGAGGTTGTAAGAACAAGCGTTCGTTGACTGTAAACATAGGTAGGATTTGATAAGGATTCTTGCTCAAAATGACGTGCCGGAAACCCATGCATGGAAGCTCCCAACGGCCCATTATAATTTGACAAACGTTCCTCGTGTTTAACGGCATCTACCCAATCGGCTTTTTCTTCCGGGAGCATGTTAACTATAGCACGTCCAATGGAACGCACGATGGCCGGGTCAGCAGTATAAAACCCTTCGTAAAAAGTTTGTTGGGCAAAAACAGGCGCTCCCACGACAAACAAAATAGCAATTAAGATAATTTTTTTCATGATATTCCTCCTTAGCTTTTTTTAGTATAGAAAAATAATAACCATCACCTCCAGGGTCCTTGGACCTAGGAACAGATGCAAAAAGGACCTACTTGTAGGTAGGTCTTCCCGTCGGACTTGCATAAAAAGACCCCCCGGTTTATCCAACCGAGGGGTTCAGCTATTGCTT
>CACZKQ010000059.1 GCA_902781765.1 uncultured Elusimicrobium sp.
AGCAAACAAAGACCACGTATGCAACTTTTTTTTTTTTTTTTTCTATATACCTCTAGGTTAGCCGGTATAGAAGCATTTTTAGCGGCTGCAAAGTCTTGCTTAGCTAATTCTTCTTTACCAAGGCGCTGGTATACTACCGCACGCGCGGCAAACACATCGGCCGCCGGATAATACTTGAGTACTGCCGAATAATCCGCCAACGCTTGTTCATAACGTCCTTGCATAAAATATACTCCGGCCCGCGAAACAAAATTTTCCGGCCGCCCCGGTTTAAGAGCAATTGCTTGGTTAAGCATGACAAGCGCATTGTCATAATTTCCTTGGGCTGCAAAAGCACTTCCTAAGGCCGTATAAGCATCTGCATAATAAGGGTTTTTCGTCAAAACATATTTAAAATCCGCTTCAGCTAGTGCAAAATTTCCGGCAAAGAAATGAGCCGCCCCGCGCGAAGAATATGCTTCCAAATTAGCTGGATTTAATGCAAGTGCCCGATTATAAGCCGCAATCGCTTTTTGTGTTTTTCCGTCTTTTAAATATCCGTCCGCTCGCGTTAGATATTCCGTAGAAGTGGGCAAGCTGGCACATGCTCCACAATACAATCCCATGACAAGAATTAAAATTTTTTTCATAGTTATCCTCCTTTTTTATTTATTATAGCACAAAAAGTCCTATCTATTCCTAGGTACAAAAAATCAAATTGTCTAGGTCTAAAGGCCCTCGTACTATCCCTTATAAAACGCTATAGTAAAAATATAGAAGTTATTCACTTTATCCTATACCGCTGTAGTCCTAAACCCTGCTACAGCGGTTCCCTTTTGTGTACGTTGGTTTTATCTTTGGTAAATGCTACAATAATGAGTGAAAATTTATGTCATTATTTTCCATGTTGGGTAATCCATTTTTGTATATACTCTTACTAATTATTGTGTTAGGAGTGTGGCTTTTTTTACACCGCCCATCTCCCGCATTGTCTATTTTAATGTTTGAAAAAGTAGGCCAACCCTCTAAAAATTCCACGTTGAAACATCAGTGGATTTCCGTTAAAAAGTTAAACAAAACACTCCTTTCGTTACAAAAACGGGAATGCACGTTTATCACACCTAAACAACTGAACGATTCCCTTCCCCCCCGCCCGGTATTACTAGCCTTTATGGGAGGGTACCGTTCCTTTTACACGACGGTGTTTCCACTTCTGCAAAAATACAATATACCAGCCACCTTGTTTATTGCGCCCGATTTGATAGGTACATTTAATTCTTGGCAAGACCCTTATGAAGAACCGTGGCAAGATTTACTAACGTTGGAAGAAGTGAACGAACTTAAAAAAAGCTCCCTTATTTATTGGGGTGCCTTGCCGCTTGGCGGCCAAAATATAACGGCCTGCTCAAAAGAACAAGCCGTATTTGCTATCAAAGAAAGTATCTATCGCTTAGAACATCAGCTGGGTATTTCCCCTTGTGCGTGGAGCAGTTATCCCAACTTAAAAATTGCTTCCGCAATTCAACAAACCATAGAAGCCCACGCGCCTTTGCTTCCATTCCTGCATGCGGACGTATCTCACAATTAGGGAGTTTCAATTTCCCTATCTTTGAATTTTGGAAAATTTGGGATACAAGGCATCTGTAAATAAATTCATTTCCTTGTCGCCTCCCAAAATTTTCAGCCGGACGGATAAGACATACACATCTTTCGTTAAAATTTCACGCCAGTTGTCCGGGAATTTTACAAAATCCTTAAACGTCGTAATTAAAGGAAGTCCGTTGCGCGTATCTTCAAACGTGTGCAAATTTTCTTCCGTATAATAATGATGATCCGGGAAGCGCCATTTTTGTTTCAATTCCAATCCCAACCCCGTTAACGTATTTTCAAAAGTTTCCGGGTGCCCTAAGGCTGACACACATACCGCCGGTCCTTTAATTTCTGCCAAATCTTTCTTCTGCGTTTTGCAAATATCAAAATAATACTCCGGCTCGTGCTGGCTTTCAATAATTTCTACTGCATCATTATATTCACGGATTTGGTCCTTAATAGCTTCCCGTTGATGGACATCCACTTGGTCGCAGTGGGTTAACACAACCAAATTAGCACGGTTTAACGCACGCATGGGTTCGCGCAAAATTCCGTAAGGCAACAAGTGTTTATTGCCAAAAGGATTTTTAGCATCTATCAAAATAATATTCGCGTCCCGTTTTAAACGGTGGTGCTGAAGTCCATCATCTAATAAGATAATTTGGCTTTTAAACCGGCGCAAGGCTTCGGTTGCAGCGGCAGCACGATCCGGCGCAATAACAACCGGCACTTTATACTGGCTCAAAATACGGCTCATCATAAATGGTTCATCACCGGCAGAGCGCCAATCCACGTCCGGGTTATCAAATAATACAACCGGTCCTTGTGTGTTTTGTTGGCGTTTATAACCGCGCGATACAATCGCTACCCGAATCCCTTCTTTAGCCAGTGTTGTTGCCGCCAGTAAAACGGCGGTTGTTTTCCCGGTACCGCCTGCCGTAATATTGCCAATACATACTACGCGGGAATTGACACTTTTGGAGGCTTTCCAACCGTTTTCATAACACGCGCGGTCCAACCAAGCCCCCACTCCATAAATTTTAGAAGCAGCCAATAAAACACCCCGACCCAAAAAATTATTTTCAAAACTATTCTTTAATTTCAATAGATCCATACAATCCTCTTTTCATAAAAACTTGTAGATATTTTAGCATTTCCGCACAAAATTCAAAACTACTAGGGAAAATGCCTAAAATTGCTATAATGAAAATATGGAAGAGACTCGTTTTAAAAAAACTCCTATTCATTATCTGCAATACCTGGGGCTCAAAATTTTTTGTATGTTAATAGCCTTGCTACCCTATCGTCTAGCAGTAGGATTGGCAAGCCATACAATTGGGGCCGTACGTTTCGTAATGGGTAAGCGGTTTAAGCGCATGGAAACAGATATCGCACGTGCCTTCCCGGAAAAAACACCGCAAGAAATACACCAAATTGCCGTAGCATCTTGGCGAAATATGGGTGTAATTTTTGCAGAATTTCTCCAATTATCCCATTTAACAAACGAAAAATTCAAAAAATATTGCCGTGTGGAAGGTGCCGAAAAATTACGCGCGGCCGAAGGAAAAACGGGTGGCATTATTCATATAGGACATTTTACCAATTGGGAAGCTTTCGGCTTGGCGGCCTCCGTTTACGGGTTTGATAAAGCCGTTCTGGCACAACGGGTAGACAATCCTTATGTAGACGAAGAAATTAACCGCTTACGTAACATTTTTGGCGGACACACTTTTTACAGCAATCATCAGGATAAACCGTTCTTTGCGTGTATGCGGTGGCTGAAAAAGAAAAAATTTATAGGAATTTTATTTGACCAAAACACCGTCTCCGGAGAAATGTGGTTTTCTTTTATGGGCCGGACAGCGGCTTTCTCGCCGATTACGGCACTACTTGCCATTAAAATGCAAATACCGGTTTTCCCGGTATATGTGGAACGTGAAAAGAACGGATTGTTAGTTTGTCATGTGGAAGACCCTGTTTTTCCCCCGGCCGAATATAGTACTAAAAACGTTCGCCTGTTTACCAAACAACTGATTGGATTTTATGAATCGTTGCTCCGGAAAAATCCTTCTTCGTGGTTATGGGCCCACAACCGCTGGAAACGGGAGGCTGAAGGCAACCAATATTTGGCCGCCCACCCGGAGGAACGTGTATGAGTGAAAAAATGAAAGCGATTTTCTTTGACAGAGACGGTACGTTAATTCACGAGAAACCCGGGGTTTATTTAAGCGACCCCGCCAAAGTCCGCCCTTATAAAAGCGTGTCTGCGGCACTAACACTTTTAAAAAAAGCCGGGTATCATTTCTTTATTGTTTCCAATCAGTCGGGTATTGGGCGCGGCTATTTTACCGAAAAAGAGGTAAACGCCGTACATGCGCGGCTAACGAAGTTACTCCGTCCGGCGAAATTTGAAGAAATTGTTTTTTGTCCGCACGCGCCTAATGAAGCGTGTTCGTGCCGCAAGCCGCAACCGGGCATGGGGTTGTATTTAATTAAAAAATACAATATCAATACAAAAAATTCGTTTATGATTGGCGATAAGAAAGCCGACGTAGAATTTGGCCGTGCACTTGGTTTTAAAACAATTCTCGTAACCACTGCAAACGGGAAAAATCATCTAAAAAAATACCCTGATTTACATCCCGATAAAATAGCTTCCAACCTCCTTAATGCAGCACGGTTTATTTTAAAACAGGAGAAGTAGTCCATGAAAAAAACCGTTCTACTGCTCATTTCTTTATGTTTGTTTTCTATTTTGGGAGCTTGTACACAAAAAAATAAACAAATTTCCCCCAAACAATCGTCCCTCTCAACGGTCCAAACGGCCCCGCATACAACCAGTCCTGCCCCCGTTTCTTTACCCGAAAAGGACGCGCAGCCTTCCTCAAGCGTTATTTCCGAAAAAACCATAACTCCCCAGCTCCCGGCAAAAAATCAAGCGGATAACGCACTTACCATAAAACAGGAAACGCAACAAAATGTCCAAGCGGAACCTTTAAAAGACAGCGCCCAATTTAAAAACGAAATCCTTATTTCGTTGGAAGGCAGACATCTCAATCCACTGATTTCCCGTCCGGCAAGTAATAAAGCTCAAACGGCTCCCTGGAGAAGTGAACAACTCAAATACGGTGTATATTATTCTTTTGTAAAAGCTGGAACCGCTTACATCAAAAATCAAGGACTGGTAGATATAGATGGTCGCGCGGCCTATTTAATTCAAACATCTGCATTTTCTGCCTCCGTTATTGATGCGGTTTTTAAAGTACGCGACATTAACTACTCCTGGATTGACGCAACCGATTTTTATTCGCGCGGCTATTCGCAAAGTTTGCGCGAAGGCAATTATAAACGCGACGAGTGGGTCATTTTTGATTATCAAAATAATACCTACAACGGTGAAGTGAAAAAGAAAGAAGAACCTCGTCAATTTTCCGGAACGGTAACTCAGCAGGTGCTTGATATTTTGTCGGCACTTTACTATGTACGCACCCATGCGTTAGAACCGGGCCAAGATATTGTCTTTGACATCATCAACCGCGAGGAGCAATATCCGCTGGTAGTCAAAGTATTGGGCCGCGAAACCATTAAAACCGCCGCCGGAAAATTTAAATGTATCGTTGTAGAACCGCAATTTCGCGGAGAAGGGATTTTTGTCAGCAAAGGCAAAAGCTTAAAAGTATGGCTGACAGACGACGAATATAAAATGCCGGTTAAGATGAAAGCGGAAGTGTTTATTGGTAGCGTATCGGCAGAATTACTAGAATATAAGCGCAATTAAAGCTATAATAGAGAAATTATAAGGAGAATATATGGCACACCCCACCACAAAACGTTTAAAACAAATCCTCAACAATTTTGAAGGGAAAGAAATTATTGTCGTCGGCGATATTATGCTAGACCATTTTATTAAAGGCAGTGTAAGCCGTATCTCGCCGGAAGCTCCTGTTCCGGTAGTGAATGTGACCAAAGAATTTTTTGTAGCCGGCGGGGCAGGAAATGTGGCCGTCAATTTGGCGGCATTAGGGGCAAAACCAGTGATGATTTCCGTCGTAGGTACAGACCTGGGCGGCGAAATGTTGTGCGATTTTTTGCGCGAGAAAAAGGTTAATACCTCCGGAATTACCGAAGATAACGAACGCCCAACCACGCAAAAAATCCGCGTCATGGCCGAACAACAACAAATCGTCCGCTTTGATAGGGAAAGCAAAAAAACGATTTCCCCCGCGATTGCCAAAGCGTGTATGAAAAGCTTTCAAAGTGCGGTCAAAACCGCCAAAGGCGTTATTTTGTCCGATTACGGCAAGGGCATGCTTAGCGACCAAAATATCCAAACGATTATCAACATCTGCCGCAAGCACCATATTCCCGTGTGCGTAGACCCAAAAATTGATAATTTTAAAAAATACA
The DNA here is from genome assembly GCA_902781765.1 of uncultured Elusimicrobium sp. Taxonomy (GTDB): domain Bacteria; phylum Elusimicrobiota; class Elusimicrobia; order Elusimicrobiales; family Elusimicrobiaceae; genus Avelusimicrobium. Next base: position 5,977 of record CACZKQ010000059.1, read on the forward strand.
AACATATTACGTGCATGACCCCTAACACCAAAGAAGCGTGGGAAGGAGCCGGCGATTCCCCAAAACCCGGCGAAGAAGCCATAGAGAAATTAGGACAAAAGATTTTAAAAATGCTTCAAGCCCAGTCTATTTTAATTACGCGCAGTGCAGACGGCATGAGCTTATTTGAAAAAGATGTTAAAAAATCCTACACCGTCCGGGCTACCGCGCGCGAAGTGTACGACGTTACCGGGGCCGGGGACACCGTTATTTCCGTGTTGACGCTTGCCCTAGCCGCAGGAGCTACCTTAAAAGAAGCGGCGGTCATTTCCAATTACGCGGCCGGAATTGTGGTGGAAAAATCGGGTACGGCAACGGCTACCCGCGAAGAAATTGAAGGAGTGTTACCGTGAGTGATTTTTTAATTGCCGTTCCGGCACGGTATGGTTCGTCGCGCTTGCCGGGAAAAATTCTCAAAAACTTATGTGGAAAACCGGTCATTGAACACGTTTACCGTGCCTGTCAAAAAACCGGGCTTGGCGACGTAATTATCGCCACCGAATCGCCACTTGTAGTGGAAGCATGTGCCAAGTTCGGTGCAAAAGCCATTTTGACGAGCGACCAGTGCCAAAGCGGCACAGACCGCATTTATGAAGCGGCGCAAAACCGCCCGGAATCTTTTATTATTAACGTGCAAGGCGACGAGCCGTTTATCCGCCCGGAAACGATTTTAGCCGTGGCCAATTTATTAAAATCCAACCCGGCTTGCGATATTGCCACCGCCGTTACTGCTACGACAGATGATGCCAAAATTGACAATCCCAATTGCGTCAAAGCGGTGCTGGCCAAAGACGGCCGCGCGCTGTATTTTTCGCGTTCACGCGTACCGTTTAAGCGCGAAATTACCCCGAAAAATAAAAACATTCCCTATTGGCACCATTGTGGTATTTACGGCTACCGCCGCGCGGCACTAGAACGCTTTGTGCACTTGCCAACCAGCCCGCTTGAAAAGTTAGAAAAATTGGAGCAATTGCGCGCCTTAGAAGATGGGATGAAAATTTATTGTGCCGAAATTGAACCGGGCGGCCCGGCGATTGATACTGCCGAAGATTTGGCGCGTGCGGAAATATATTATAAAGAAAATTTCAAAAAATAAAGGAGTGACTATGTCTAAATTCATTATTATTACTGGCGGTGTGGTAAGCTCTTTAGGAAAGGGCATTTCCGGCGCAAGTATCGGCAAACTTTTGCAACTAAACGGGCTTCGCGTTAATATGATTAAATGCGATCCGTACATCAACGTAGACCCCGGCACAATGTCCCCCTATCAACATGGCGAAGTATTCGTAACTACCGACGGAGCGGAGGCTGACCTTGATTTGGGCCACTACGAACGCTTTCTAGACGTCAACATGACGCGCGCCAACACAAACACCGCGGGTAGCATCTATCAAACGGTCATTGACCGCGAACGCCGCGGCGAATACTTGGGTTCTACCGTCCAAGTCATTCCACACATCACCAACGAAATCAAAAAACGCTTTACTGCTTTTGAAAATGATGTGGACGTTTCCATCATTGAAATCGGCGGAACGGTAGGCGATATAGAATCGCTTCCCTTCTTGGAAGCCGCCCGCCAACTGCGTTTGGAAAAAGGCCCGCAAAATGTAATTTGCGT
>CACZKQ010000060.1 GCA_902781765.1 uncultured Elusimicrobium sp.
TTATAAATGCGGTCCGCACCTACGTCGGCGGCAAGGCCCGCCGCATGTACGACTACTTCGGGCCGCTTACCTATCGCCGCGGTCACTTGGGGAATAATATCCGGCGCGGTTACACTTCCTTTAATAACGTGCACGTTAGGGAGTTTGTTAAATTCTTCGGGAAGTTGGCGGTGAATAAGCACATAGACCGTCCATTGATGCTTAGCAAACACGCGCACGATATGATGCCCGATAAAGCCTCCCGCACCGGTAATTAAAACAGTTCTAGATGATTCCATATTTTTTCCCCTGTTCGGTAATAACCGCTAATGCTTTATCCAAATCTTCTTTCGTCAGTTCCTTCATCACGCACAAACGCACACGGCACTCTTTGCGACGAACTGCCGGATACGTAACAATGTTCACATACACTCCATGAGCACGCAAATCGTTGACAAATTGAATTAGTTTCGGTTCATCTCCCACAATAATGGGAACAATGCCGGACTCGCTACTACCGATATTAAAACCGCGCTTTTGCAGTTCGGTTCTTAAGTACGTAATGTTTTGCCAAAGTTGCGTGCGCCCGGCTTGGTCGGCCTCTAACAATTTAAATACTTCTATAAGTCCCCCCACTACCGGGGCCGGAACCGCCGTAGAAAAGAAATACGTGCGCGCATAAATGCGTAAGTATTGCGCCACTTCTTTGGTGGTCGCGCAATAACCGCCGATAGCTCCGGGCACTTTGCTAAGCATGCCTACATTTAAGTCAATTTTGCCCAGCAAATTAAAGTGCTCTGCCGTACCGCGCCCCGTCGGGCCGACAATTCCCAGGCCGTGCGCGTCGTCTACCATTAGCCGCGCGCCGTACTTTTGGGCGAGCGCGTAAATTTCATCTAATTTAGCCATATCGCCGTGCATGGAAAATACGCCGTCCGTGATAATCAGCCGCCCTTTTACGTGGGCCGGAATTTTAGCAAGCACTTGCTCTAAATACTTAATTTTTCCGTGCGGATAAATTTTAATATCGGCCCCCGACAATTTACAGCCGTCAAAAATGGAAGCGTGGTTGGCGCTGTCGTTGATAATAACGTCGCCCGGCGAACACAACGCGCAAATCGTGCCGATATTCGTGCCGTAGCCGCTGGGAAACAATACCGCATCTTCGGCGTGATAAAAGGCGGCAATGCGTTCTTCTAATTCGCGGTGCAAATCGGTAATGCCGCCGTAGAGAGACACCGCCCCCATGCCGTAGCCGTATTTTTCAAGGGCCTTGCGTGCACCTTCCACCACTTGCGGATGCGTGGTTAAATTTAAATACGAATTGGAACCAAGCATGATATAAGGCGCAATTTTGCCGTCTTTTTCTTTCATGTACGATGTCGGACGTACCGCCTGCATCAGCTGAATGCCAAGTGCTTCGCCGCCGGTATTTTTTGTGGAGTGAAGCTGGGTAAAAAAACGCACGGGCTTTTCAAACAAATCCGTCTGTTCGCAATCGGCAAAATCTTCAAATTTCATTTTTTTCTCCCAAATGGCAACATACGGCCTGCATACTGTCACAATATATTGTACAAAGATTACAGTTTACGCACGCAGATTTCCAATTTCCGGCTAATTTTGTTAGCAAATCCGGCTCTTTAATAAACGGCCTACACAGCGACACTTTATCTATACCGCTTGATAAAATACGGTCTATATCTTGTTGCGTGCGAATCCCACCTGTAACAAAAACAGGCAAGGAAGTATGCTTTTTGATTTCCGCCGCTGCTTGCACGTTGTAGTTCACCGTAAACGGCTTGAAACGGCGCTTATAAAAAGGGAAAACAAACCGTTTCCAAAAACGCGCAACAAGCGGCGGATACTTGTTAAACAAGGGGTTGACTTTAAAAGCCAAATCAATGGGGATTCCCCCGCGGATAATGTTTAGCGCATATTCCATGGTTCCGTAGCTGATTTCCGCGCCGTCGCACAATGTTTCAATGCGCTTAACGGTGGCTAACGTATCCGCCAATGTTAAACCGCGGTCGTCTGCGTGGCTGAGTTTCACCCACACCAAAAACGGAGCCGGACAAGCATCACGCACGGCCTTTAACACTTGCTCTAAAAAGAGCGGTCTGTCGGCATATTCATCGGTGCGGTTGTTGGTATAGGGCGACAAAAATTGGTGGATAAGATACCCATGTGCCGCGTGAATTTGCACGCCGTCAAATCCGGCCTTTTGGGCGCGAAGCGCGGCTTGGGCAAAATCTTGCACGATTTGCTTAATTTCTTCTTTTTTTAACGCGCGCACAGGCGCTTTGCAATAAGTGCATTTAATGGTAGACGCGCCTACTGCACCGGAACGGGTAGTTTGGCGGCCCACGTGGGCTAGTTGCATAATAAGTTGTTTATCCGGCAACGCTTGGCGAATTTTCGCCCAAGCGGCGGCTTGCTCGTCGTTAACAATACCCGCTTGAAGCGGTTGCATCGCGCGTCCGTTTTCGGACACGTACACAAACCCGGTAATAATCGTCTGTGCGGAAAGCGCACTGTATAAACGGGTAAACGCTTGCACGTCGGGCACACCGTTTATATCGGCCATATTTTCAACGGTAGCACTGCGAATGATTTTATCCGAATAATTCATAAACTTGTTGTTCCACGGCTTTGATATAATCCGGCAATGCACCAAACGCGCGCGGGTCCGGCGGCGGCGTTTTAATTTCTTTTCCGTTCAGGTAAACACCCGCTTGCCCCGGCGTTACGCGGCCGATACAAACACCATTTTCTACCGGGTCTTTGGCGGTAAATAAAAGCTCGTATTCCCCCGCCGCACCGAATAAATAGCGTACGTCTTTGACGGGCGGATTAAACACTTCCAGCTTTAGTTGCGGATTGATTTCGTGCAACTGCCACAGCGCGTCCATAAAGCCACTGCTCGTATCAATGGAGGCTAACGCACAGGCGGGCAATACGCGCGGTTCAAATAACGGCGTAGGCAGTCGCTTTAGCACGCTTTCATTGACGTCGCCTAACGGCCCGGAAACGTACAAATTTTGCGGCTCAAGCGGCATCACGCGCGAAACAGGACGCGTTTGCGGGCCAAGGGCAACCCCGGTGTAAGCGAATTTTTCCGCTTGCCCCATATCTCCGCCGACCAGTTTGCAACCGGCGCAATCCAGTGCCGCTGAAATTCCCGCCGACAGTTCACGCGCCCACGTTTCGCTTGCCGTTTGGGGAAGCGTTAACGTATGCTCGTAAAAAGCGGGTTTGCACCCAGTTGCTATTAAATCGGCCAGCGTAGCCGTTACTAAATTTTGCCCCAGAATACGCGGATTATCCGCCGTAAACAAATCTTCTTCTAACGAAAAACTGTCGCACGTAATGCCCCACGTTTGCCCGGCTACTTGTATCAGCTGGGCATCGGACTTAAATAAATCGCTTACGTTACTAAATAACGCTCTAATCAGCGCGTATTCATTCATTTGATTAACTCCAAGCGTTTAGGCAAACAGACAATATGCACGTCGCCTTCGCCTTGCGGGTCGCCGTCAAATTCGGCGGGCTGGTTGGGTGTGGTGTGTACGGACACTTCGCGGCACGTAAACACCTGCGCGCTAGGCGGGATTTTGCCTTTATAAATGTTTAACAGACCGCTCAACGTCAGGTTAGGCAGTAGCACGACATGCAACACGCCGTCATCGGGTTTGGCAGGTACGTCTAAATATAAGCCCGAAGCTATAAATTTATTTTTAAGAACGGCAATATGCCGCACCTTGGGAAAACGTTGAATTTCGCCGTCTACTGTTAACGTGGCCGAAAACGGTTTTACGCACATAAACGCTTTTAAAGCCGCAAAAAACGTGCCGCAAAAATCGCCCAAGTATTTTCGCACCCGGTTAGAAGTTCCCGCAATTTGCGCGCCAAGCCCAATGTTACAGCTAGACGCAAAATAGCGCGGAGTTTTACTTGCATAGGTAATTTGGCAAATATCTATTGCGTGCGGCTTTCCGTTTACAAGTTGCGCTAAAGCATCTTGCGGTTTAGTAGCAATTTGATGAAAGCGGCAAAAATCCGGGCTGGTGCCGCTGTAAAGCACGCCTAATTTTTTGGGTGCTTGTGAACGCATAATGCCGTTAATCACCAAGTTAATCGTTCCGTCTCCGCCGACGGCAACAGCTGTTTCGCACGCGGAGTTTTGTACTTTAGCTATCAAATCATCGGCACTTTTAGAAATGATTTCGTCAAAACCTGCCGCACAAAAGCAGGGCCAATTTTTTTGTCCTTTTTGATTTTTGGAACTTGGGTTTAAAAATAACGTCGTGCTAGTTTTGTTCATAAATACCGATGTCTTTATAAATAGGGGTAGGAGTTCCGTCCGTCCACCGGGCGACGAGTTCGCGCGTATACTCGTACGGAACAGGGGTTTGCGTAAGCCCTTTTTCTTGCATGAGGGTAAAAATTTCCTGTGCGCGTTTTTCGCACGCCCACGCTACAAACGGGGTCGGAAAGGCAGCCCGCATACGCTTAAAAATCACGTCAAACGGCTCCGCTTGGACGTTGCCGAACGACACATTTAAAAATTCACACGGTTGCACCTCGCCGCCGGCCCCTATGTAAAAGCGGTCCACACCGCCGGCCGTACAACCAAAACGTTTCTTATCTTCTTCTTCGGCTTGGGCAGGCAAGGCGGGAAGTTGCGGCGTTTTGTTGTAGCGGTAATAGGCGCGCTTAACGTGCGAGATAAGCTCTTTATCCTGCGCGTACAACTTGGTATTGGAAAGCCATTTTCCGGCACGCTTGGGGTGAATCAGTTGGACAAAGCCGCAGTTTAATTGGTGTGCGATGTCCATAATTTTTTCCAGCGTTTGATGTTGTATATCCTTATATTGCAACACGGTATTAATCGCCGTACCGAAACCCATTTCACTACATAAAGCAAGTGTTTCTTGGGCCTGTCTAAACGCGCCGGGAATACCGACAAATTCATCATGCGTTTTTTCATCCGCGCTATGCAAAGACACCATAAAGCCGTACACGTTTTTCTCTTTGAGAACAGCCAGTTTTTCGCGCGTAACATGTGCGCCGGTGGTGTTTAGCCATACTTCACAATCCGGGCCGAGTTCGTCTAACACCGCGCATAAATTTTCAAAGGTTAAAAATACGTCGCCGCCTTCTATATTTAAAAAAGAAACACCCGCACGGCAGACGGCCCGCGCCGTTTCTTTTAGTTTCTCGGCAGACAAATCAATACCTTTATCTAACCGCTGGTAACAATGCGGACATTTGTACGAACAGGCCTTGGTAATTCCCCACACCATAGAAATCGGTTTGGGTGGTTTAGCCAGCAATTTTCCTTCCACCGCCTTAAAAAAAGCAGGCGTCGGATACGCGGGCAAATAGAGGTGTAATTTATAGGTGTGGTTGCGGACAATGATTTTATTATCGTAAAAAGCCAACAGTAGCCGCGCCGCCCGGTATAAAAATTTTGGACTAATATGACGGCGGTATTTCCACACCACGTGCAAGGCAATCCGTGCGTAAATAAGCGTTTTGGCTAGGCCTGTTCTACTGGTCTGCATGCGTATACCCCCCACTAAAAATACTTAACACACCAAAAACGCACCCCAACGCTAGCCAACTGCCCGCAAACGGATTCACCAAGGCCGCAAGACCCGCTTGCAACACACAACACGCGGCAAAATTGTATTTCAAATAAAAATAATCATAAGGCGCAGGGTGCGGCTTGTAAAATAAGTAGCCAGTAAGTGCGCTTAATATGCTCCCAGCTAGTAACACACCTAAACCCGGTATGTTCCCCATACATATATAGACCACACCCACCAAAACAAGCGGCAACATTCCAAGCACTAGCCCGGCTTTTCGCATGGGTTCATTCCCAAAAATCACTTGCGGCGTACGCTTGCCGACGGATTTATCCCCCCGCTCGTCCTTAAAATAGGTAAAAAACGTCATCAGCGAATTACAAGCAAGTAAACCCAAAAAGAAAAGCGCACGGTGCTTATCCGTAAACAAGCCCCACACGTTTGCACCAAGTACCACATAGGCAAACCACGCACAGCACGAAATGCTAAACGCAAAGAGCATGATATTTTTTGTTTTGGAATAGAAGATATTGGCCAGCACTCCGGCGGCAATCGGTACGCACGAGGCCGGATTTTTCCACATAGAATACAGCAAAATTACCGCTATACAGCAACCGCTTACCGCCACCGCCGCGCGTGCGTTTAATTTTCCGCAGGCCATCGGGCGACTAGGAGCGTTGATTTTATCTTCTTCTAAATTAAGATAATCGTTGATAAGTTGATTGACGCCCCAGCAACAAAATAAAATACAAGACAGCACTACATAATTTGCCCGGCTGATAGCCCCCGGATACAATACAATACCCACCCAACCGGCACTTAACGTCACAAAGCCGTAGTAAAGCCGCATGGATTTTAAATAGTAGTAGCAAAAATGGAGTATTTTCATAAAAAAAGTACCAACCGCAGAGGCTGGTACTTCTTAGATAATGTGATTAAATGGTACCTAATTTCCGATATGCCCAAATAAAGGACAATAAGAACAGGAAATCAAACAGGCCAAATATTACCCATAATAGGGGGATTGAACCCAAGAAATAAAATCCAAATACGGTTCCGCAGTAAGCTACTTTAAGCAAAATACCGTAAGGAATTAAATTGCGATTGGCCGTTGGATTTTTAGCAATTTGAAAAAACATAATGCCAAAGATAGTAAGCATAGCCGCCGCAAAAATGACGTACCCCCAGTGGTTAGGAGGGGTGATTTCAAAAAAATCAAATAAACAAACCGGCAGTGCTAAAAAGCTGACCCCTAAACAAAAATCATATAGCCCACTAATCCAAAATAACGTTTTAATTGTTTTCATAACACTCTCCTATTTTTATGGTCTTATTCTACAAATATTAACCACCCGATGTAAACTATTTTTATACAATAAATACATATCACTCTTAGGAGGCATCCCATGGCTCTAATCGTATTTATTATTATGATTTGGTTAATTGTATTACAAGTAACGGTGAACGGATTACAAAACCAAATTACCCAATTAAAAAAGTCCTTACCCAAAAATCTCAATCAGGCCAATTTGGAAGATCAAAAAGAACAACTCCCCGCTTCTAATGTTTTAAAACAACAAGAAGAGCAGCCTCCCTTTGAACAACCTGTTCAAGCATGCACAGCAAATGAGGAAAATCCCCCTCTGTTGCAACAACCAAAAGAGGAATTTACTGCCCCGCAGCCCGCGCCCGCTAAACCGCCGGTGGAAATTACAGCCGCTAAATTATTCTCCTGGATTGGCGGATTTATGTTATTTTTAGGCGTTATATTTGGAATTAAGTATGCGGTCGAAAATAATCTACTCAGCCCCACTTTACGTGTTGTATTAAGCATTTTGATTGGCGTGGTGTTGGCTACGGGCGGATACTTACTTAAAGCCCCCAAATACCGCGTGCTGGCCCACACGTTGCTGGGAAGTGGTTTATCCATTGTGTACGCAGCTATATTTTGTGCACAGGCATTTTATAATTTCATTAGTTT
>CACZKQ010000061.1 GCA_902781765.1 uncultured Elusimicrobium sp.
ACGCTTCTGCAGAGGAGCGTGCTAAGCGGCGTGTAAAGCAACTTCAAGAAGCCGGCCAAACACCGGATTATGCCAAAATTTTAGCGTCTATTGAAGAACGTGATTACCGGGATTCCCACCGGGCCGCCAGCCCGTTAAAACCGGCAGAAGATGCTATTGTGGTGGATACTTCTAATTTAACAATGACGCAAGTTATTGATTTTGTCCTGGAGAAACTTCAGCAATATGATTCTTAATTTGGTAAAATTTATTGCGAGGGTCTATTTTAAAGGCTGCTATGATTTTAAAGTAGAAGGATTGGAAAATATCCCCAAAACAGGTGCTCTTTTAATAGCCGGGAATCATCTTTCAAATGCAGATCCGCCAGCTATTGGCTGTATGGCCGGGCTTGTGCGTGATTCACGTTTTGTAGCTAAAAAAGAACTATTTTCCGTCCCGGGATTGGGATGGTTTTTCCGGCATTGTAATTATATTCCGGTAGATCGTGCGCGCCAAATCGGTGATTTCGGTGCTTTAAAAGAAGTAGTCAATGCACTAGAACACAACGAAAGTGTGGTGATGTTTCCGGAAGGGACCCGTAGTAAAACAGGTAAGCCGCAAAAGCCGAAAAGCGGTATCGGGTTTCTGGTGTACAAGACGGGAGCTCCGGTGCTTCCGGTTAAAATAGAGGGTACATTTGGTTGGCCCTGGGTACGTAAAATTCGGGTGAAGTTTGGAACGGTGTTACATCTACAAAAGGATGAAACATTGGCGCCGAAAATGCAGTACAAACAATTTGCAACTCAAATTATGGATGCAATAAATTCAATTCAAATCTAATGGAGGTTACGCAGTTTTCTTTAAGGAAAAGGAAACTGTAAATAAGGACTTATGACAACAAACGAAGAAATTAAAAACACCGAGGACACAATTAACGAGCAGGAAATGACCATGGAGCAGTTAATTGCGCAGCAAGAGTCTTTATCGGAGAAGTTAAACAAGAAGGAAATTGTAGAAGTACCCGTCGTACAAATTAACCAAGATTATATTTTAGTAGATACCGGTGCCAAAAAAGAAGGGGCAATTGCCGTTTCTGAATTTGAAGGGAAAACCTTGCCGGCGGTGGGGGATACCATTTCCGCGGTGCTCGTCAAACGCGGTAGTGATGAACGTCCGGCCATTTTATCGCACAAAAAGGCATTGGAATTTTTGGGCTGGGACGTTTGCAAAAAGGCTTACGAAAATAAAGAACGTGTAAAAAGTTCTATCGTCCAATGTGTAAAAGGTGGTTATATTGTAGAAGTTTTTGGCGTAAACGGATTTATGCCCCTTTCCCTTTCTGAATTACATACAGCCTACAAACATTATTTACCGGTTGGGGCCAAAATTAAAGCCCAGATCGTAGAATTTACCAAAGAAAAACAAAAACTCATTATTTCCCGCAAACAAGTGTTGGAAGAGGATGAGGCCGTTCGCCGCGAACAAGTGTTGGGCGAAATTAAAGAAGGGGATGTTTTGAGAGTGGTTGTTTCCAAGGTGGACAAAGATAAATTGTTCTTACGTTTCCATGGAATTGAAGGAATTGTGGCCTTGGAAAACATCTCCTGGAAAGAGCCTGAAACGGCCATTACCAATTTCCGCCGCGGGCAACGCTTAAAAGCGAAATTATTAAAGTTAGATAAAGAAACACCCCGGTTGGAATTTGGCTTGAAACAATTATTCTTAAACCCGGCGGATGCCTTGAAACGCCGCTATCCGTACAAGAGTTCAGTAAAAGCCACTATCACCAAAGTATCCGAAGAAGAAGGTGTGGAATGTACAATTGGTAAGAACAATACAAAAGCGTACATCAGCCCCTTTGAAATGGGACGTGATTTTACTGCCAAAGAGGGTGATACCATTACCGCTTTGGTTGTTGGCGTGAACCCGGAAACGTTTGTGGTGAACTTGTCAGTGAAAAAATACGACCAAGCGCAAAACCGCAAAGTGGTAGCCCAATACTTAAAACAGGCTCCGCGCCCGACGCTAGGTCAGTTGTTGCAGGATTCTTTCAAAACGGAAGAAACTCAGGAAACGACCGAAGAAAAATAATTCGTTAGTTTGAATTGAATAACAAACTCCCCGGCAATTCTTAAAAAATCCCGGGGAGTTTTTTGCTACACTTTTATATATGTATAAGAATTTACTGGTACTTTCCTGTTGTGCGCCTTGTTCGTGTGCGGCTATCAAACATTTGGTAGATAGTGGTGTGCAGGTAACTGTTTTATTTTATAATCCAAATATCTACCCGCTAGAAGAATATATCAAACGCCGCGACGAGCAAAAGCGCGTGTGCGAGTCCTTGGGCGCTCATTTTGTAGATTTGCCTTACGAGTCCGAAAAATGGGACGAAGCTGTGCGCGGTTTAGAGCGTGAGCCGGAGCGCGGTAAGCGGTGTAGCATGTGTTTTTATATGCGCCTCAAACGCGCGCAAGAATATGCTAAAGAGCATCATTTTGAGGCATTAACGTCTGTGTTAGGCGTATCGCGCTATAAGGACTTGACGCAAGTAAATCGCGCTGCCCACCGGGCGTGGTGCGAAATTGGCAAACCGTATTGGGCGAAGAATTGGCGCAAAGACGGGTTGGAAGAACTACGCCGGGCTCTTATTAAAGAACTTAATCTATACCAGCAAACTTACTGCGGTTGCCGGTATAGCAAGAAGATGCAAGAAGGTCCTAAGGTCCTAGATCAAAAATAGGTCTTTTGGCCCTTGTGGAAAGGTCTGTTTCGTGTAACAATATAGGTAGGAACGCTGTTTTTTACTTAGGAGAATCCTACTTATGAAATTAATTTCTTTACTTCTCAGTTTTACCCTTATTTTTACTTCTGTTGCTCCCAGTTATGCTCAAGCCGTCCAATCTCGCCCACCCGCTCCTGATATTTCCTCCATCAATACTGCAGCCATGGAACGCCGTATTGTAGAACAAGTAGACGCATTAAGAGTAGCTTCAGCCGAAAGGGATCTTGTAACGAATTTTGATACGCCTACCCTACACGAACTGAAAGAAATGCAAAGTTACCTGTGGATACTGGAGCAAGATGAAAAGGATATCCAACAAGAAGAGGAAAACGATGCCGCCCAAGATTATAGTGCTTTTGTGCAAACCTATAATGAAGAAGTAAATGCAATTTACCGACAAGAATTAAGTAACTCCCAAAAACGTAAAGAATTTAAAAAAGCTTATAAACGCCAAGTACAAGCCGCTTATCAAAAATATTTAAAAGAAACAAATTCCTCCCAAGACCGCGATGAACTACGCCAATGGCGTGATGACTTACTTTCAGCTACCCATATTAATAAAGCCTACGAAGATGCACTAAAAGAATGGCGTGATACCACCCTAAAGGCAGATGCAGTTGATATCGCTTATTTACAAGCGCAAAAAGCCGCGAAAGAATTGGCAGCAGCAGAAACTAAAAAACTAATAGATCATTTGAAAGAATTAGGCCGCAAGGCTTTAAAATATGAAAGACCCATACATGTGTATGGGCCTTTTTTGGTGAAAGATCCGCTTTCCGAAGTGTTGCCGGTTTTTGCGTCTGTTGGGGCTATTGACTCACAAGTGCGTATCAAGGCCAGTGCTATTTTGCGTAAACGTATTGAAGAGAAAAGTGATTCATGCAAAGGAAATCTTTCCAAGGATAAACAGAAAGTGTGTGTGCAAGTGTTACAAGATGTAGCTGCATTAGCCATTTTGGGAACAGAAAGAGAAGATGCTTGGGCGATTGCCAGGGTTTTAGAGAAAGGTTATAACGGTACGATGGGAGTCAATGTAGTAAACATGGTAGGGGGGGCCTTGGTATCCATGGATGACGTCCCGGACGCAGCGGATGCCTTAACGCGCACAATTGCATTTATTGCAAAACAGTATCCGGTGAGCGCGTGGGATATTGCAACTTCCATTATATCGGTAGAAGGGTGGGTAGAGTTTGCTCAAAATGTTGCGCAGGACGGGCCGTTTGCGGAAGGGTATGAAAATAGTTTTTATCAGTCAGAAGATAAAAAATTGAAAAATTTAGAAAATGTTTGGATTAACTTGGGAATTGAACTTGCTCAAAAAGCGCAGACAGACGCGCATTGGCGCAGTGAAATAGATTCTTTAGTCAATAATACGTTAATTCAGTTACAAAAGTACGGCGATCAGGTAGGGGTAGGTACGCAACACAATTTGTTGTTAACGGGCTTACTTTATGGTAAATATCAAGTACATCTAAATCCGGGGCTACCTCAACAAGAACTAGATGCAAATGGTCGTATCCATGTAGTAGATCACCGTCCGGCAGTTGCTATTTGGAATAGACAAAATCAGACGATTGGAATTTCTCAAACCGAAGCGCTCGCGCTCCGGTTATATTTTGCCGGTACGGCTGACTTAGATCCGTGGACAGCCCGTTATGTTAAAAATTTATTATGTCATGCTTTTGAAGCAAACGGTAAAAAAGCGAAGGGCGTATTTGTTCGTGGATATGCAACGCAAGAAGAAATTTCCAGCTTTAATAATTGGAATGATGCTAAAAAGATAGGATTTATCGCCGATATTGCCATTATCATTTGGGCGGTTTGGAAGATAGCACCCAGCGTGGCTTCGTTTTTTAAACACATGACTCGTATTACGAAAATGGCTCGTGCGGCGGCCGCGGCAGGGCAGGCTGCTAATACGGCCCAAGCTTGGGCGCGTATTGCCCGGTTAGCCCGTTTTTATAAATATGGTACTACCTCTATAACGGAAATTATGCGTGGAAGCGCCCGTACGGCGGCGGCCGGCATCAGTCGTTCCGGCTTTACTTTTAAAGAGATCAAACTTCCAACACCTCCTAAGGCTATCATCACACCTAAACCTGTTTCGGCCCCTGCACCTACAACCATCACCGGAACGACGATTGCGCTTGATGACGCACTGCACATAGTACCTGATGGTATGCGTTATGTGCGTGTGGGGCGGAATTTAGAACTGGTGGATGCTTCCAAAACATTGGAAGCGATTGCGGCCGATTTTCAGGTAGAAGCTTCCGCTGTCCGGGAAGTTCAAGCCGGAGAATCTTTACTAGAAGCAGTAGTTACTCCGCAGTATAGTTATAGCACGGGGGACGGATTGTTAGGTAGTACGGGGTCCCAACCGGTGATGGCTCCGTCTGTGGCAGATGCATCTATTACAACAGCTGCACCCGAGCCGGCAACCGCTTTGCATACAGAGCAAGCCCCTCGTTGGGTACAGACGAAGTCTCTAAATGCGCTTGGACAGTGGGTGGATTCTTGGCGGCCGGTACAACCGGAACCGATATGGCGCAAGCCGGGTTTATCGTGGAAAGATCGTTTGTTATCGGTGCGATTAGAAACCAATGATTTTTTGCGTGGAATAGGCCGTATGGTCCGTACACGTGTGGGAGCTTTGAATTTTGCGTTGGCTACTTCTACGGGATATGTGCCTATGGAAGCGGTGGCCTTGGACCGGGCCGCTTTGCTTGGAGAACCAATTCATATTACCATGCAGCCTATGATTTCTCAAGAAGCTATGCGTATTTCCGCAATCCCTACCGATTTTTCAAAGGGAATGAATGCAGGGGCTATGACTGCTACTCGTGCGGCGCAAACTTCTTTAACTACCACGCGTACGGCCCAAGGAACTACTGGGGTAAGCAGAAGTGTTTTGTCGCGCATGTTTAAAGCTGATGGACTGGCCCAATTAGGGCAACGGATGTTACGTTCTAATCAAAATCCAGGTATGCTCCCCTGGCAAATTCGCGCGTTAACAACACCCAGTGGTATGATTCCGCTAACTCCGCAATTAAATGACCCGCAACTTTTAGGAGACGTTTCTTCCGCTGCTACAACAACTTCGCATGCCCCACGGGGAATGCGGACGGTGGAATTAGCTCGAACGCCTACGTTATGGCAGAAGTTTTTATTCGGGGCCGTAGTGCCATTCTATCCCAAAATGATGAATACATCGTTGTTTAAAAGAATTGCCGGGCCTATGACGGATACACAATATTATCGTTATGAACGGGTTGCGTATAATCCACGTACGAAACAAGTACATCGCCTCACGCAAAATCAACAGATAGAAGCCGGGGAAGAAGTGTTTACGGTTGCCCAAAAGTATTTCTTCGTGGCTCCTCGTCAAGTAGACGAGGATGCTATTGCAGGTAACATTTTTGAGAAAATGGCAAAAGAAGCCAACGCTAACGGAAGAGAACTAGATGAAGAAGAATTAAACAAAGCAATCCAAAAGGCCTTAGCACAAATAAAAGAAGCTGTTGCTATTGCGGCCCGGCGTGCGGACGATTTGGCAGGATACGTCCTTTCCAATCCGTTAGCCACCCGGGAGGATTTAATTTGGGTAATGGCGAGTGCCGCTAACGTAAACCATAAAATGCGGGCGGTAAATTTACTCAAAGAAAAGGGCTATGCGGCTGCTACATTAGATGAGGTGATTGCTCGCAGAGTGGAGTTGGATAAATTATCCTATTTAAATGTGAAATTAAAGAAAGACGAACTCCATGAGATTGAAGCGCGTGTCATTACCCGTATCAACGAGGAAAACCAAGGAGAATTGGTTCCGCAAGACGATCCATTACTCATTCAAGGTTTAACGCGGCAACAGCTAACTAACGTAGACCAAAGTCTGCTTACCCAAGCTTTAATGCCAACAGATGGCCTAACGGATTTATTGCATTTTTCTACATCAGAAAAGGCCAACGGTAATATTATTTATGACCAAGTGCTTCCTGTGTATATTCGCACAGCTGAAGGAAATGTATCTTCTGAACCGCGGTTATATTTATTACTTAATAAACCATTTGAAATGCCGCGTGGATTCCGTGCAATACTGGACGAGAGCGGACATTTTAAAGTATCGGCATATAATTTGCGTGAAGTACAATCTACTTCCTCGTTACAACCCTATAATGCATTTTGGAAATTTATCTATAAACACCAACCGGACTTTTTGGATAAATTACCTTGGGTAAAAAATAACCCCAGACGTTTATTAAATTGGGATTCTTCCTCGCGTCGACGTGTATTTGAAACTCCGTTAAAAGCTTCCGAGCTTGCGGCTTTGAACTATACGTTGGCCACCCATCCCAAACAAGCTGCCGTATTAACAACAGCTCAAACGGATCAGTTTGAAACGTTGATGATGTTAGTTGCTTTGATTGCCGGGGCTGATTTAGGGGCTTCTTTAAGTAGTCAGTTGAAAAAGACTTTCTCGCTAGAATCAGCTGTTGTTTTTGTAAGCGGATTTGGCTATTTATCACCGTTATTGGCGAATATCTTTAAATCAGCTATTAAAAAATATGGTTATTACACGATGATT
>CACZKQ010000062.1:0-4310 GCA_902781765.1 uncultured Elusimicrobium sp.
ACGTTCTATTATGAAAAGACTCACAAACGTCTAGGATATACATGGATTCATCCAGTCCATGAAGTTTTAAAATATGATAGTGACAAAGAAAAATACGTAACGTGTGAAGACGTAATCCTAAATCATTATCCAGATTCAGCAAAGAGTAGGGGAAGTTATTTAACATTATTAGAACTTTCAGTAAAAGAAGATCCAGAAGACGACCGCAATATGCACTACCTAGGAAGAGAATATATGTATCACGAAAGATGGAACGAAAGTATTGATACCCTAATTAAACATTTAAAATTAAAAAAAGCCACCTGGAAAGATGAAAGAGCAGCCTCGATGCGTTTTATTGCTAGATGTTATAAATCTATGAATAGATTTGAAGAGGCTAATATATGGTATTTAAAAGCCATCAATGAAGCCGAACAACGGAAAAATTTAGAGATGGATACTTCCGGAGTGGTTTATAAGTTAGAAGACCTAGATGTTGCTTTTGAAAATATAAGCAGTTTTGGAGATGAATCATCTGTCAATTCAGGTTTTTTGACAAAAAATTTTGCATATGGAGTGGAAAGTGGATGGGCGAGAGAAGCGGGTGTCCCCAACGAGCCTGCCATGGCGGTGCGTCATTCTTCTACCCCGTCTTACTGGTATGAAGAAGGGGAGTATTCGTTGAGTTTTAAAAATGGTAAAAAGATGTGTTCAAATTATAATACTTCGCATAAAGACTGGTGTAGTAAGCTTGTGGGCCGTACCTCCGCTACGGGATGTGTAACTGGAGGATATTACGGTTGTTTTAGTGATTAACGTAAAATAAAGCCGGAGATTTTTTTCTCCGGCTTTATTTATGCTCTTTTTCTTCTGAGTGAATGGGTGGTAGTAAGTGTTTGGTCAATTCTTTAAATGCTTTTTTTAGCATGGTTTTTCGGGCGCGTACTTGCGTCTTCCGGTCGCTGGCGCGCCGTCCGTAATTGATAGGTACCGCCGGATGTTCGTTGGGCGTTTTGCCGCTATCCCACGAAATGCGTTGGCTGGGATAAACACTTTGTTGCCCGGTAATGAGAAAGCTAATTACGCAAGCTACCGTAGCGTAAGGCGCGATAGCCGGCCCAAATAATTCAATGGCCATAATACTGGCCGACAGAGGCGTATTGGCCGCTCCGGCAAGTACAGCCACTAATCCCAACGCGGCTAACGTGGCAGAATCTACTGCCAAAAAATCCGAAAGCATTGCTCCGGCTTGGGCCCCTACGAAGAAAATAGGCGTTACTATGCCGCCCACTCCTCCGGCCGCAAATGTGATGGAAGTCGTTAAGATTTTGTACAAAAATCCAAACGGAGATAATAATTCTTGTCCGCTTAAGGCACTTTCAATTCCTTGCATGCCAAGCCCCAAATAAGCGGGAGAGGTTAAAGCGGCTATAGCGATAAGTAGTAAACCACCGATAAAGCAAGCGCCAAAAAGTGTCATCCGTCGGGTTAAATAGCGAAATACTACACGCATGAATTTGGAAATTTCAATAAAAAGTAGTGAAATTAAACCGAAGAACATCCCGGCAATTAAAACTTTTAGAAAAAATTGTTCTGAAAATACAGGAACGAAGTGAAGTGGATGATAAATATAATTTACCCCTAAATAACTGGTAACTTGGAAGGCTGTAATTCCGGCAACCAATGCCGGGAACATAACTTCATAAAAAATATGCCCTACCCAAAGTACCTCCAGCCCAAATAACGCCCCGGATATCGGTACGCCAAATACGCCGGCGAAACCGGCACTTACGCCGCAAATCATCATTTTGCGTTGATCTTCCAAACTCATTTTGCATAAGCGAGCCACTAAAGAAGAAACTCCGGCACCCACATCAGCACAAGGGGCTTCTTTCCCCGCAGAACCACCGGTTACCATGGTAACAATGGGTAAGAAAAACCCTTTTACAATGGAAACAAACGTAATAGGCTGATATAAGTTGATTTTGTGGATAACAGCATCCGTAGAGAAATCTTTATGTTTCGGGGCCAATTTACGCGAAAGGATTGCTACCACATACAAAGCAAGTGGAAGACCTAAATAAAAAAGAGGAATTTGATTGCGCAAAGCAAGTGAATTTTCCAGCGTTTTTAAAAATATAGCATCTAAAACCCCCACAACAGCACCTACTCCTGTTGCGAGAATAAACCATTTTAAAATATTGATTACACTGTTTTTGCTGGCACTGAACATATTTAATATCTTACCAAATTGTTTGATGACTGTAATCAGTGGGAAAAGTATTAGTTTACGCACTTGGTAAAATCTCTTTTTTTGCTATACTATATACAAGAGGTTTTTATGGATTCATTTATTTCATCAGTAATCACACTAGCGCTTGTAATGGATGGCTTTGGAAATATACCGCTTTTTATTGCCGCTTTAAAAAAAGTGGCTCCGGAACGCCGTAAAACGGTGCTTATACGGGAATTAACGATTGCGTTGTTAATTATGGTCGGTTTTTTATTTGCCGGGAAATGGTTTTTGCAAGCATTTGGGATTCATGAATATTCACTAAGTATTGCCGGGGGGATTATTTTATTTATGATTTCAATCCCACTTGTTTTTAGCACGGAAGAGGAACCCAAAAATGATCCCAAAGAAGATGAACCGTTTATTGTGCCGTTGGCTATTCCGTTGGTAGCTGGTCCGGCGGCACTGTCCATGGTGATGATTACTTCTGCACAGCAGTCTAATAAATGGATTACTTTGGCGGCTGTATTGATGGCTTCGCTCATCAATTCTATTATTTTAATGTCTTCTTTCCCTTTAAGTAAATTATTGGGAAAACGTGGTTTGATTGCTATTGAGCGTTTGACCGGGATGATTTTGGTTTTGATGTCGGTAGATATGATAATGGGTGGTATAGAAAAATTTGTAGGCCGGTAAGATTTTGTATAAAGTACTTGCATCTAGTGTGTTTTATAGTTAAAATACGAGGTGAGGCTTTTTATGAATATACAAATGAAAGGGAAAAAGGGTTTTACATTAATTGAACTAATGGTAGTAGTTATCATTTTAGGTATTTTAGCGGCCATTGCTTTTCCGTCTTATAAAAGAGCAATTGAACGCATGCGTATTGTGGAAGTGATTGCGCTTATGGGAACGGAACGGTCGGCGCAAGATCGTAATGTGCTACAAAAGAACCATTACACAAAGTATTGGCATCAGTTGGATGTTGCACCGAACCAGGTAACGGTTCCCGGTAAGGATAATGATTATTTCAACGAGGACCGTACGGAATTTTATACCCGCGGCGGTTATTTAAAAAAATCCTATTATCCGAGCTTCAAAGTCTATTTTGATCAGTTAGAGGATGGACGGTGGTTTATTGTGGCGGAACGTATCGGTTGGGGTGGATACGATTACAAGTTTGTGCGTGATTTTGAAGACACGGCTACTATTTGTGTCCCCAATCTGGAGGATGCAGACAGCACCTTACTGTGTACGGATTTTATGGGAGTTGAAACACCCGAAGAATTAAAGCCCGATCCTCGCACAGTTCACTAAGGCAGTTTTTGTTTTTTTGGGGGGCAGAGATAGCGAGCGTCTGTCTTTGCCCCAATTTTTTGGCAATAAAGTATGAAGAAACTCTATCGAATCTTTTTTGGGGTGGTCATTACTTCCTCCGCTATTATGGGAGGATATATGTTTATCTGCCGCTTTTTACATCTAACGAATGGGTTTCAATATGATGAGCTCTATTCAATTGCAACGGCTACACCGTCGGTTAGTTGGTCTGTTATTTGGCATGAAATGCTACTGCGTGATGTAAATTTACCCTTGTTTAATATGTTGTTTTATGGTTGGAATCATATTTTCCCAATTACTCCGGTGTACGCCCATTTATTTAGTGCGTTGTTAGGTGCGGCGGCAGTGATAGCCGGAGCTTGGTTGGCTCCTAAAAGTTGGCCCAAGCTAAAAACATTTATTTTTACTATGCTAATGTCGGGTAGTTTGATTTTAGTGGTGTATGGAACCAATGTGCGTTCTTATTCTTTATCGGTTTTACTTTCTACCTGTTTTACGTTGCTAGCGTTGCGTTTGATAGCACATTTTGAACAGAAACAAAAAATTTCTATAAAAACATGGATTTGGTTTTTTCTGCTCGGCTTCTTGGGAAGTTATAGCCATTATTTTTGTGCGGCTGCATTTTTTATTGCTGCCTTGGTTGTGTTCTTATATGCCTGTTATTATCGGCAAGGCCGCATATGGAGTTTTTGCGGAACAGCTCTTGTATTTTTCTTATGGCTTCCTTGGGTTTGGCATGCTTTAGGATTGATGGGAGGTG
>CACZKQ010000062.1:4327-11642 GCA_902781765.1 uncultured Elusimicrobium sp.
GTTGTCCCTGGGGAGGCTGGAACGTTGGATTTTTGGTATCAGACCCCATTTGCTTTGGCTACCTGGGGAGTGCTGACTTTTTTATTTGGATCTCCTTGGATTTTAAATGTTTTGCTGATTTTTGGAGTGCTAGCTAGTGTTTCATTGTTGGCAACTTACGGTAAAAAGATTTTCAAATATGCAGATTTCATCTTGCCACTTGCACAGATTGCTTTATTATGCGTAGTATTGTCAGTAGTTGGCATGCGGTTTAACTTATGGATGGATCGTTATTTTTTACCATTTCTTCCATCCATTTTTATATTATTAGCCGCTTCGTTATACCACTTATATGAGAGACATCACCTGTTCATTGTTTTATTACCAATTTTGCTATTTGGCTGGATGTCCAAGTATTGGAATACGGATTATATATATACTCGTGAATATACGGGGCTTAAAGATACTTTTACGTATTTAATGCGTCCGGATGGTCCGGAAAAGGTATTAGTAGACAGACGTAGCATGGGTTATTCGGCAAAAGCGCTGGATGTTATGTTAGCGTATTATGTGCCAAAAGACGCTAAATTACAGCTAATTACGTTAACAGATGAGAATATGTCCCTGATCTGGACGAGTGAGCCTAAAATCCCAGTTTTGATCATGTTATGTTCTCAAGTAAAGCTTTTAGATGCTATTACTAAAATGCATATATCAGAAGATCCCGTAGCATTTGGCAGAGATACGTGTGTGGTGATAGGTGAATCAGCTAATGAACCGGTGCAAAAAGACAAACAGAGGAAAAAATAAATATGAAAAAAAAGATTTCTATTGTTTCCAGTGCTCATAATGAAGCCGATAATATTGAACTTTTATGTGAGCAAGTGAAGGAAGTAATGTCCGGCTGGGCAGAACAGTATGATTATGAACACATTATTTTAGATAATGCTTCTACGGATGAAACCCTGTCAAAACTTCGCAAAATAGCGGCCAAAGATAAACATGTTAAAGTGATTGTTAATGCGCGTAATTTTGGACATATTCGCAGCCCATACTACGGCATGATGCAAGGAAAAGGTAACGCAGTTATTTACATGGCTTCGGATTTGCAAGACCCCCCGGAACTAATTAGCGAGTTTATCAAAAAATGGCAAGAAGGGTATCCGGTTGTACTGGCTCAAAAAGTATGTAGTAAAGAAAGTAAATTGTTTTTTTGTGTTCGGAAATTCTATTATTGGCTACTGAATTTAGTCAATGATTCCGGCGCAGAGTTAGTACCAAATTGTACGGGATTTGGGCTTTTTGATAAAGAAGTGATTGAGCAAATGCGTCGTCTGGAAGATCCTTATCCGTATGTGCGTGGGCTGGTGTGCGAGTTGGGCTATGCGAAAGCATTGGTACCATTTGCGCAACCGAAGCGGAAAAGAGGTTTTACGAAAAATAATTTTTACACACTATACGACAATGCCATGATTGGTTTTACGAATCATTCCAAAGTGCCGCTTCGTTTGGCGGCTTTAGGAGGCTTTGTGTTAAGTGCTATTAGTTTTCTGTTGGGGTGCATTTATTTGGTTTTAAAATTATTGTTTTGGGATCATTTTCCCATGGGAACGGCTCCTATTCTGCTAGCGGTGCTTTTTTTCACGTCGGTCCAATTGTTGTTTTTAGGTATTTTAGGAGAATATATTGGAGCAATTTTAACACAAATACTTAAACGACCCTTAGTCATTGAAAAGGAACGAATTAATTTTGATAAATAGTTGCAGTATGAAAATTTTATTTGTACGAATCAATGATAAAATCGGCGATACGGTAATAGAAACTTTTTTTTACCGAGAACTGAAAAAATTATTTCCGCAATCTCATTTAACCGTAATGTGTTGTGGAAATAAAGAATTGTTGCGGCAGATTCCTTATATTGATGAGTTTATCTTTTTGCCTCCAGGCGGTTTAGGTAAAATTATAGCGGCTTTTACAAAAACTCTTTATATTTGGAAACAACACTATGATTTGCTTATTTCTTTAACTCCTCATTGGCGTATGAAATTTTTCAATGCTTTCATTCGGGCCAATCGAAAAGAGTATTTTGATGTAATAAAAGGGGCGCATGTTTCTGAGGCCTACTCGCAAGTTCTAAAACGTTTGGGGAAAGAAAAGATAGATACAACCTATGAATTACCGATTCCAAACCAAGTGCAAAAAGAAGTAGACCTTTTTTTGGAAAAAAATCACTTATTAGGAAAGCCCTTTTTAATTTTTAATCCTGCTGGAGGGGATCCAAATCGCACGTTAAATCAGCTCCAAGTACAACAAATCATGGAGCAGTTACGTGGAACCCCGGTAGTATTATTGAATTGGCAGGGGCATTATCCAACAACCTTTCCCGAGGCGATTTCTTGGAGGCATGCGAGCATTTTGCAAACGGCAGCCTTAGTTAAAAACGCGGCTTACATTTTGACGGTAGATACAGGAATTGCTCATATTGCTGAAGTTTTTGGAAAACCTATGACCGTTTTATTTAGTTTAAAACATTATCAACATGAACCCATGAAAGATATTTCTTTGTTAACCATTTGGGGTCCTCGTGGATCGCAAGTGCAAAAGTTATGGGCGCAAGAATCAGTAAATCAAATTCCGGTGGCAGCTATCGTTAGTCAGCTTCCTCTTCCGCTACAATAAACGGTTCTTCTTCTTCAAATATTAAACCGGGCTCCGGTGAAATTACGGCGGCGGGTGTAGAGGCCAGCGGAGTGGAAGTTGTTTTATTGGCCTTCGGTGCGGCAGCTGTCGGCGTGGAATAACGGGCGAGAATTTGCTGAGGAGTTTCTTTAAAAAATAGCTTTCCAGCTTTCCAAGATAAATACAACTGATTATCCGGCTGAACTGTATGAAAAAAATCTTTTTTTACAGAGCGCACGGACAAAGCAATTGCTTGTAAATGCAATACGGCAATCGGTTCTCCAAACGTGTTAGCACGAGTTTCTACTCGGTTTATTTTCGCTAAAATCTTTATATCACTTTTTGCTTTAATCCCCGTGGGTTGCGGGGATTCTTTTTTAAAATCTACCAACAATAGTTGGTAAGAAAGAGGATCCTTCCCAGTTGCATAATAGTAAAGGGGGGCTTCTACTTTCAAAACGAATTTTACGTGATGAATATCTTCGGTTAAACCGCGGATTTCGCCGGCAAATGAAACGATGTTTCCCCGGTATTGCTCGGGATTTTGAACGACTTTATGTAAATCGTCTAAGGACTGGCCTTTGTAGGGGAAAAAAGAAGTACAGGCTGCAATCGTAAAAAGAGTTAAAACCAGTAAATAGCGTTTCATGCTTCTTATTATAACTTTTCTATTTTGAATTTGCTTGACCCTATTTGTTTAAAAAAATAGGATAAGGGGGGAGGGTATCTATGGAAACAGCTATTTTTGCCGGTGGATGCTTTTGGGGTGTAGAGTATTTAATGAAAAATTTTCCCGGAATTATTGAAATTTTACCGGGTTATATTGGCGGGACGGTTTCGCATCCTACTTATGAGCAGGTGTGTACGCACACCACAGGTCATGCAGAAGCCGTGCGGATTATTTTTGATCCAAAACAGGTGTCTTATGAAACCTTAGCTAAGGGATTTTTTGAAATTCATGATCCTACGCAAATAGATGGGCAAGGCCCTGATTTAGGGCCACAATACCGTTCAGAAATTTTTTACACCACACAGGCACAAAAAGAAACTGCAGAAAAATTGATTCGTTATCTTAAGCATCAAGGACTAGCAGTAGTGACTCGCGTAACAGCTGCGGGTACTTTTTGGCCGGCGGAAGAATATCACCGGGCCTATTATGAACGAAAAGGCACATTACCCTACTGCCACCGCCGCGTAAAACGCTTTTAAGTGGGGCATCCGTTAGAACCTATAAAAAGAAAAACTCCCACTAGGAAACATGGAAGTTAAAGGAAAAGTACGCCCTCTAGGCGCGCCCAACTACCGACGAGCGCGTGTCCACTATAGTGTACCATAGTTTTTATACTTGGGGTTAGTATCTCGCATTATTATTAGTGGGTTTTGGCTAGTTCGAGTTTCATAAGTGCGTAGCAAAGATTAGTGATTTTTGGAAATTCCGCCCCACGTGCAGAGAATACCCCACATGCGTGGGAAACCCCGGTCCAAGGTCTTAAACCCCGTTTGTGGGGAGATTTTGGGGTTTATGTTGGTACCGTCTATAAGAGCAACCTTACTAAAATGGTTAGTTTCATTTATTTTTTTCGAGTAATCTTTGTATTTGCATATCATTTATGCGATCTTCTAATTCTTCTATTTTTTTATCTTTCTTAAAGAAAACATCATCAACAATTTTAGCGTGACGTTGGGTGCGTCCGTCTAAACTTTTATCCGTACGCCCACCTATTACAAAGTAGAAAATCACAAATGCAATTATAACTATGATTATCATAATTTACCTCTAATGATATTTGTCATCTCTGGACCAGTGTCTGATAATCAAACCAATCACAGTTAGTTCCTTTTGCATAAAAGGTTTGTATTTCGGGTTAGTAGAGCACCATTGTGGCACAGATTTTAACTTCTTTATAATCTTCATTCAAGATCCGTTTTCGGTGCGTACAAGCATGGCAACAGCATCGGATTATTAAAAGGAGAT
The DNA here is from genome assembly GCA_902781765.1 of uncultured Elusimicrobium sp. GTDB lineage: Bacteria > Elusimicrobiota > Elusimicrobia > Elusimicrobiales > Elusimicrobiaceae > Avelusimicrobium. Next base: position 8,961 of record CACZKQ010000062.1, read on the forward strand.
GTTTATGAATTTTCTAGGGATGTTAATTTTCGTTATACTTTTTTTATTGCTTATGAATCATATGTTTGCTTTTGTCGCTAAATGTGGCGAAAAAGCCACAGATGTAATTGAAGGAAAGAAACGATTGGCATGGGACTTCAGGCAAACTAGGAATATTAAAAATTATCATTGCAATTGTATCTTACTTCGCAACAGTCTTTATACTATCACCTAGGAGTGATATGGACTGGTTTATTTCAGAAATTTTAGGCATTATAGTCGCATTTTTTGTCTATAAGATTTTAAAGTGACCAAATATTAGGGTTACCTATTGCTCCTAATGAGAGCGGTTTTAATTTACAAAACGACAACACGTTGTCGTGTATGTATGCTACATTATTAATAGATGCTGTAATTCGTATATAAATTTTATTATAATGGAAATATACTTTAACAGGAGATTAATTATGAAAAAAACACTGCAGTTGTCTGTGCTATTAACCGCACTTGTTTGTTTTGGCAGTTTGGTAGGTTGTTCTTCAACGGGGAATACCATTGAAAATGATGAGAAATTAACCGTTGCGAAGGCCCAAAAGGAGATTAAAATTGGCATGTCTTCTGCTGATGTGGTAGAAGTCTTGGGCAGTCCTAATATGGTTACAACGGATGATCAACGCCGTGAAACCTGGGTATATGATCGTATGTCTACGCAAGTAGATGGAAGTTCATCCTCAAAAGGGGTATGGTTGGTTATCGCTGGTGCCGGAGGCAATAAAGCTTCTACTAGATCCTCTCAACGAACGTTAACTATTATCGTTAAGTTTGATGAACAAAGCAAAGTTCGTGATTTTGCATACCGCTCATCTAGCTTCTAAATATATGAAAAAAGTTATCTATATCTTAATAGCAGGATGTTTTTTATCTGCTTGTGCATCCTATAAAAATTTGTACGTTCCTGATGCTAATTATTTAGAACGAAGAAACGTAGAGACTCGGGTTTTTGATACCACAAACACCAAGGAATTATTAATTGCTTCGGCTCAATTGTTGCAGGATATGGGATATACAATTACCGAATCTGATATAGAAATTGGTGTTATTACCGCGTCTAAGACACGCGAAAAAGGCTCTACCGCTGGTAAAGCTGTATTGACCTTTTTTGCGGCCTTAAATGGACAACCGGCTATTTATGAAGACACACAGAAATTCTATGTATCAATCGTAAATACAAAAGCCAATGACAAGCAAATCAAAACTCGTGTTACATTCGCTCGTATTATCTATAACAATTTAGGGACAGTGGTCAAAATTGAAAAATTAGATGATACAAACTTATATACAGAGTTTTTTGACAAGCTCAGCCAATCTGTATTCTTAACCGCAAATAATATTTAGGAGATAATATGAAGAAAAGTATCTTGATCGGTTTAGGCGTTTTAATGTTAGCGGCCTGTGCTACGACCAATCAAACCGCCCTAGACTCCAAGGCCTCACAAGTAGCTACCCGAAACTATCAGACCCGTTCATTTGACACTAATGACAAATTGAATGTAATGAATAACATCGTTGCGACTATGCAAGACCTCGGGTTTGTAATTGAGAAAGTAGATAAGGATATCGGTACGATTTCCGGCTTTTCATTTACAAATCAAACTACGATGACGGTTAGTGTCCGTAGCAAAGGAAACAGCATTTTAGTACGTGCAAATGCTTCCAAAGGGACCAAAGCCATTACGGAACCCTTGGCATACCAAAACTTCTTTAATGCCCTTTCCCAATCGCTGTTTCTGACCGCAAACGAAGTATTGTAATCTGTTACGCAAAAAGGAAGGCTCCTGTTAAAATCAGGGGTCTTCTTTTTTGCTATACTCTGCCACAAGTATGTAAAATGGGCACTATAAAAAGAGTGGTTCGATAGTATATTTGGCATAGAACTTTTAAGTGTTATAGTGTCCAAAAAGGGTCCACTCGTTTCATAGATGTTTTGCGTAATTTTGCTCATTTTGCTCAGCTCTTCGTCGAGAACCTCAAAATATATACTTCCCACTTTGCGCGTCGGACTTTATGGTTTTTGCGTTATTTTGGTTAGTACTGTGACCACTTTTTGCTTTCAAAATTATAAATCCTCGTCGAGAAAATGCCAAAATTATAGTGTCCAAATTCTGCTTTTTGTGTGCCCAAAAAGGGGGATTCTCGGGGTTTTAGGGAATTGCGTAAAAAGGGGGGATTTGTCGACGAGGAAGCATAAAAAAAGCCCGTTTCAGACGGAAACGGGTATGTTTTGAAAGACGCGCCCTCTAGGAGAATCGAACTCCTCTTTTCGGATTGAAAATCCGACGTCCTAACCGATAGACGAAGAGGGCAAATGGTGCGCCCGGTGAGACTTGAACTCACGGCCCCCCGCTTAAAAGGCGGATGCTCTACCACTGAGCTACGAGCGCGAAAAACGGTCAAATAACTTGCAGGTTTAATCAGCTTCGGTTAAACCCGACCTATTTATTATACCAAAAATAAATGCTGTGTACAAATAATTTCTAAAACTATCACAGCTTGATTTTTTCCAGTAATTTATTATACCAGTTTTTTGAGTAATTGGTCAAAATTTATAAAACAGTTTGACATTACTCTACCGGCCTTGCTACCATATAACAAAGCATTTCTATTTTTGAGGTATTACATATGAAAAAAATTATTAGTGCCATT
>CACZKQ010000063.1 GCA_902781765.1 uncultured Elusimicrobium sp.
CAGTTCGAAAGCATACAGAGCCATCTAATGGGCCATTAATATCAATGTGGCATTACCAACCAAGAAATCTCTTGATTCGCAATTGAGTTTCATTAAAAGGGCCATTCCTTAGGGTTTTGCCAGTCAAAAGAAGTTGTGTCAACATGCTTACAAAGTTCTGTCATGTTTTCCGGCCAAGGTTGCCCGGGATGTGAGAGCCACCATTTGTAAGCTACTATCTCGTATTCAGGAAGATATTGTTCAAGATAAGATACTATGTTCCTTGACTTGGGAAAGGTTAAATTACGAATTATCCTTTGAAAAATGGAAGGAGTGGCAGTTTGTTTAATAAACCAATAGTTTCCAGCTATGAGAATAGCTGTCACCAAACCTACTAGGCCGCCACCTCCGGAAATATACCATATCGCTTCAAACGGAATTTGTGCTTTAAAATAAAATTTAATAGTTAAAAAAAACAAAAAGGGCAAGGCAAAAAGCAATAATGGAAGTATCCACAAAGATTTGAAGTATGCCATTTTTCGAAAAATGTTTGGGCAAGGGGAACTTTCTTCGTATCTTTCCCGAGAAGGTTGTGTTTGAAAGTAAAGCAGTTTTATCAATCTATTGACTTTGGCAAGAGGAACCCATAGAGAGGCGGACATCAACATGCCTCCAAAAAACAAAAGTGGGTTTTGTAAAAGGATACCGCATATAGGAAAAAGAACGAAACTTGCTATGGAAAATATAATATTTTTTACCAAGCAATTACGTGCTTGCACTGGCGTTGCAGTTGAAAGCGTTTTGCGTAATTTGCGTAGCCATATCAAGATAATTGCTTGATACCCACATGAAAAAAGAAGAAAAGTAACAAGAAGGAGCACAATGTTTTTGTGAACGGAAGATTGGAGGAATTCTCCTATGAGAATAACAAGGGATAAAAATGTCATAAAAGAGGGTGTTAGCCAGTAGAAAAGTAGATATCTAATTTGCAAGGCATCCATTAGATTTTTTTGTAACATTTCTCTTTCTGAGTTACGAGTCATAGTTTTTCCTTTTTTGTATTGTAGCACATTTTAGCTACAGTTAATTGCGCTAGTAAAAGTTGACCCGGAGCAATTGTAAAAAACTCGTGCCGATTTTCGCAAAGTTAGCGATAGAGAGCTATAAAGAAATAGGGCACTATTTTGGTCACCCCCTCGTCGGTGAAATCCCGCTTGGTGGGCGCAAAAATTTACCCTGCCTTTACGGCAGGGTTAAGTTTTTATGCCCACAGCGCACCAACTGCTTAATCCCGAGGTCTTTTTTATCTAGGTCCAAATTACCCTGGCGTCTAGGGCCTTTGGCTCTGTTTTGTTTTATCAAATAACGCTATACTAAGAGTATCAGGATAAGATACGAGGAGAGGATAGTTATGAAAGTTAGAGGAATGTCTGTATTAATACTAATTTTATTATTACTAAATGTTTGTGTCTATGCCGGGGTACCACCTAAAGGTCTGCAAGGTATAAAAGTGATTAAAGGGATTCGTACGCCACCAGCACCGGTTGTCAATTCGCGTATCGTGTCATCAATATCCCACGCCGTTACGGCTGCTCACGTACCAGCGCTACCCAGTGCCGCCACAACCATTACTCCTATTCATAATATACCTACGATTACTTCCGGCACATCAGGGCTTCCCCATAGTGCTGCTATTCCTAATGTGCAGGCACTGCAAACAATGTCCCTTCCCGTGGTAAAAGAGCCAGAAGTGTTGGTTGTGAATCCGAACGATTTGGTGAAACAAAATCCTTTTGCCACAGAAACTCACAAAATGGCTCGCCAACTAACAGATTTATCTTACCCGGAAATTGCCGAACGATTGGATCGGCTCATGCAACGGCATCCGGAAATTTTAAATAATCCGGAATATAGCAAGCCAGATTCTACGCGTATTGTCAATTTGCCTCAGGCCCCGTATACCGCGGATCAAATTGCCATGGTGGCTGCCATAGAAAATCAACCCCAATGGACTTGGTATGCACAGAAAAGACTCGGCCGTATTGGTGACTCCGTGTATTACGCGTTAAAAAACGGACACGAGGACTTGGCTAATTGGATACTCCATGACTACAACGAATCTATTAACGGTGCTTTATATGAAGCGTTGCTGCTTGACGATATGAAAATGGCAGAGTACATTTATCATACGTACCAAGTGGATGTTAATAAAATAACTGAAACGTTAGAAAGTTCCTTATTAATACGTATGAGCGAAAAATCTGCCAAGGGCGTAAATTGGTTGCTCGAGCATGGTGCCATCATCAGCAAAAACAATTACTGGTACAATGAATTGGATGCTGCTATTAGGGGTAACCGGACTGATGTAATTGAAATCTTGTATGAACATGGAATGGATCTCTCCGATGCGTTATCTAATGAAAACGTAATTCTTTTCTTCCGCCCACAATGCGTGGAAAAACTTATTGCCTTAGGGGTTCCCGCAAAGCAACTTGTGAATAGGGCTCAAGCGGTCGTTTTGCAAACCGATCTAACCCAGGAAGAGAGTGCGGCTGCCTACCAATCTTACTCTATTATATCGGAGGCTTACCACGAAGATACTATGCATCGGGTTGATGAATTTCTCCATAGAAGACGACCGTAATCAGGTTGAGCCGGAGCAATTGTAAAAAACTCGTGCCAATTTTCGCAAAGTTAGCGCTAAAGAGCTATAAAGAAATAGGGCACTATTTTGGACACTATATCGTCGGTAGAACACCGCTTGGTAAAAATAGAATGAGCTACCCGTTACAGGTAGCCCATTTCAGTAGTACACAATAATGGAAAAGCCTTTACAATTTTATCGAAAACCCTTACTTGCTTACACCTCTTAGCGCGTTTCTTGTTCAACGGCTACCACTTCTGGTTCATGACGAACCAAACACTTAGCGGCACTGTCGCGCCGTTTTACCCATTGGCAAAGGGCTTCATCAATCAGCCCACCGGCATTGGATACACAGCGAAGTTCTCCTTGGCTATCTTTCTCCTTAGCCGTACATCCACTAGCCACGCTGACCACCGCTTTTCGTTGGGTATCAAAGATAGGCGAGCCGGAGGTTCCAGGATGAAATTCTTCGCCGCTAAACAACATAAGGTGCGAGTCTTTCGGGGAACCAGTTTCCTTAATTGTTTCCTTTAGAATTTTTAGAGGGTCGCGCTTCGTGGACCGCTCATAACCATTCCAAAAATAGGCTTCCAACGAGCGGCCTCGCAATTCATCCTCCACCGCTTGTGGCGTTATGGTCAACAAGGCTACTTCATCTAGTTTTTTACCTATAAATTTTGCATATGCCGCAGCCTGTTTAGCAAATTCTTGTTTTATCTGATCCGTGGGGGATCCTACTCTATCCCTAAGGGACTGGGGTAGTGCATCTAATATTTGTTGTAATGCATTTTGACCGGAGGGCGATTTAAATTTTAATTCCGGATCTAGGACTATCACCGCAAAATCAAACGCTACAGGTATTTTATTGGGATCCGTAAATTGGGGCCGATACAAAAATACTTGAGCATTGGGCTTAGCAAAACTTTGTGCGTTCGGTTTAGCAAACACCAGTCCTTCCACTCCGTCCTCCGTTGTAAAAAGCCCCGCTTCAACACGGCTAACACGGTCCAAACCGCCAAATAAACAATGGGCCGCAGTAATCAGCAAAGTAGGGGTTAGACGGGTTGCCGCACACGGCTCGTGCCGAGGGGTTCCGTTTTCCATAAATTTATTATTTAAGGTAATAATGGGAATAATATTAGGCGAAACGGGATTTACCTTTTGTCTAGCGGCATTTACCGCATTTGCTGCGGGCTGAAATTGCCTCACCACAACCGGGGCCGAAAAACCCGCCGCCCCAGCCATAGTGCGAAGTACTAGCAGCAAAACCGAAAAAATTATAGATTTCATACTTTCTCTCTCCAAATAAGGATACATGCTCTCAGTATAGTACACTTTTGCTTAGAAAACAAGGACAACACTTCTACCTTTTAATATCCCGTACCAGCAGCTCCTAAGACCCATAATATAATTGGGTACAAAGACCTATGGTAATTCCGCCAAAAAATCAATAGAATAAAAGTGTAGTTTTAGCTCAAAAGAGGAAAGAAATGACAAGAATTATGAACAAAAACATCATTTTAACCACCTGTCTGACCGTTGCAACAGCGTTGCCTGTTCTAGCAACCCCCCAGGAAGTTTCCGCTACCATAGAAAGTGCCGTTACTCGCGCAGTAGCACAACAGCAAGTATTAGAATCTCCGCTGGAAGCTTTCCAACGCAAAATCCAAGCAATTAAAAATCCTGAAAAAGAAAAACCGGCACTAATTGAATTATTGCAAGGACTGACTGCCTATAATCAAATTTTTGAAACGGAAAAAGATCTTCAAGTCGGCCGCGAATTAGCAGCCCGATTGGAAGGACCTATTGCGGTGCCGTGGAACACGTACCGGGGCAACGGACTGAAAGAAATTTTTGACAACTACGTTCCCAATGCGCATGGGAATAAAGCCTTAGCCAAACTGGAATATTACGTAAAATTCCATACGGTACCTCAACGAACGTTTGATAGAACCTATATCCTGTCTAAAACATTACCCGCCGATGTTGTGAAAGCTTATAACGTACTAAAACAGGAATTAGCTTCTCAAACCAACCGCGACGATAAAAAAGTGCTGCAATCTATTGCCCGCTTTGTTCCGGCTTACAATACCTTGGCCGAAAGCGAACCTGTTTTGGCCAAAGAACTCAAATATACCTTGTTAGAAATGCCGATTCAAACGGGGTGGGACCGCACCTTTAGCATCAAAGATTTGGCCTTTCAAATTGGGTTGGATGATTCTTATTCAGAAGGGCACACCGTCCTTTCCGTAGAACAATTACATCAAAAAGTACATGCAAACGCTGCAGATGAAGCGTTATTTGTTCCTTTTGTTGAGGCATTAAATAAGTACGATCATGCAATCTAACTAATTAGAACACCAAGAAGCCCGGTATAATACCGGGCTTCTTTTTTGTGTTAATATCCCTCCCACGGCAAAGCCGAGGGAGGGTTATTCTTTATCCATGTAATACAAATACAACAATCCGTTATTTGTGAGATTTTACCCATTGAGCTTTTAAATTCAACAGTTTTAAACTCGTTTCATCCGTTAAATGTTGAGTTTCCACTTTATAGCAAGCCTTTCCGAATGCATTACGCAAAGAACGCTCGGCTTCATCTTCCGCCGCTAGTGAAGGGAAACGCTGGTTCTTTGCAATAAATTCTTCTATTTCTTCCAATACCTGTTGTGGCGTCTTTCTTGCTGCATATTCTTTACTCCATTGTTCTTTGATACGTAACAATTGTCTGCTGGTATCATCTGTAAGATTTTTCGCTCTATTACAGGCATAATTAAACGCATTACGCAAAGAGAGTTCTTCTCTACCGCCCGCCATGGAAGGCAACCGTTTATAAATTTCAATAAAATTTTTCACTTGAGTTAGCACTTGTTCCGGGGTTCTGCCTAAAATTTTTGTTCCGGGTCTTAAATAAGCAGGCAAGTTTCCATACACATATTCTTCTACTTCCGGGTTAAATTTGCTATGACGTTTATTCATGTTATATTTTACATGGCGGGCCAGCCGGCCTTCTTCTCCCGGGGCGCTCAACTTCGGAGTACGCTTATTAACTAATAAAAATGCTTGCAAATGTAGGCGGGTAAAAACATCATCAAACCGTGAAAATTTACCAAATAGCAACTTAAATTGCCCATCACTGATAGAACCTAAGTTCTCTTTTAATTGCAGTGCATACCAATTTTCATAATCCCACGAGGTAGAACCTTCAACCGGAGCCAGCCAATTACCATTTTCATCTAGTTGAAAAAGTATGGCATCGGTGTCTTTGAATGTTTTTTCCAGTATTTCTATTTGTTCTTCCGGGAAATAAAACTTCATCTCCGCACGCCAGCGGGGCCTCAAATTATTTAGTGCTTGTTGCCCGGTAAAAAAATCACTCGGGCGCAAACCATTAGGCAACGCAGCCGTAGCATCTGGGGGCAAAATATCTGTTGGTGGTAGTTCATGAGGCAACAGCCCTGTACTATTTGCCGCGGTTTGTACAGTTACTTGGGTGTTATGGCTCGTTCCAATGCAGGCGACGAAACTGGACGCACAACAGGTACCGTAGCATGCGCTCCGGCGGCAGATACTGTTTTAGGATTTACGCCTTTAGGAAGTTTTATCCCTCCCTTAATAACCCGTTGCACATTTTTGAGTTGTTTTTGGGCAAACGCACAATCGGCACTCACCGTCGAGGCAAGTCCCATTAAGGATACCATAAAAAACCGATAAGCCCCTACTTTCACACTTATATTGTACAAAGACAAAAAGCAAGACAACCAGGGCCAAAAGACCCATATCGCCTAAGTCCCAATGTATCTAAAGGAAAGCTTTTTTGTTCAAAATTTTTTATTTTGAAGGTTCAATTGCTCGGATGGGCCCGATAATAGATAAGACAATTAACGCTTGCTTAAAATTCTCTTTTTCTTCTTCTGAAAATCGTTTATTCTCGCTAATCAACGCGTGGACCGTTTTCCCCTCTTTATTAACAACTTCCGGATTGGCTCCGGCACGCAACAAAATTTTTACCATATCCGGTGTTCCGTATTGTGCTGCTTCCAAAAGAGCCGTTTGCCCTTTTTTATCCGTTGCTTCCACCGGCGCCCCGCGCGCAATTAGCTCTTGTAAAATTTCCAATGAGGGATTATTTCGCACGGAAACCATAAGCGCCGTCCTCCCGGAATTATCCGCACTGGTCACATCCGCCCCCGAGTCAATTAACCGCCGCACCAAACTTACATCTTGAGTGTGGCGTACGGCATAGAAAAGGGCTGTTTGTCCGGCCTTATCCTTTTCGTTCATATCCTTCGTATGCTTAATTAACCGCACTACTTCGCGCGTATCGGTGGGTTGCTCAAACGAACGCATCAGCACCGTTGCGCCGCGGTCATCCGCCTTGTTTTTGTGATAACGGTAATAAAAACCGCCGGCCAGTCCTAACGCTAATACGACTGCCCAAAAAATCTTATATGCTTTCATAAATTGCTCCTTTCTTTTATTGTACCATTCTTTCCCGCACTACAATACAATTTGCTAGAATATAGTAAATAAATTAGTGAGGTTTTACGAAATGTCCGAACAAAATACCCAACACAACAATGCGTTAGATGAAATTATCAAAGAACGCTATCAAGAAGTAGATGAAATCCGCCAGCTGGGAGTGATGCCCTATCCCAACCGCTGTGAAAAACAAATTTCCTGT
>CACZKQ010000064.1 GCA_902781765.1 uncultured Elusimicrobium sp.
GGCGTGCAAACGCAAATTTTCCCGCTTAACAACCAAACCCCGGTAAACGAATTTTTAGACCGCGTGCAAACGCTCTCTGCCAACCCGGCCATTGATGCCATTTTAATTCCGCGCCCCCTGCCGGAGCATTTAGCCGCCACCGCGTACGCATCTTTGTTAAACCCGCAAAAAGATATTGACGGTATGTCGGCAAACAACATGGGCCGCTTCTTTTTGTGCAAAACATGGGCGGAAATTGAAGCACTCCCCGGCTTTGTACCTTGCACGGCCATGGCCGTTATCCGTTTACTACAACACTATCAATTTAAGTTAGAAGGCGCCGCCGTTACGGTGATTGGGCGGTCGTCTACCGTTGGTCGTCCGCTGGCGCATTTACTGACGTGCCAAAACGCCACCGTCACCCTCTGCCACACCAAAACCGATTTACCGCGCGCCGTGAAAGATGCCGATTTGATTTGCTCCGCCGCCGGCAAACCGGAACTGTTAAAAACGGATTGGTTAAAACCCGGGGCAACGGTGGTGGACATTTCCACTAACTGGTACCAAAACCGCTTATGCGGTGATGTGAACGAAGTGGAGCTAGCTCAAAAGGGCGTATCTTATTCGCCTGTTCCCGGAGGAGTAGGGCCGGTAACGCTTGCCTTATTACTAGAAAACATGGTACTATCAGGTGAGAGAAAATGTAAGGAGACTCTATGAAAATAACTGCTAAATTACTAATTTTAATTTTAGGTGTTAGTTTTTTGGCCGCTTGTAATAAAGCAAACACCCAAAAGAGTGAACGATACCAACGAAAAATTTATTTAACCGAAGAAGATTACTTAGAGGATTTAGACAAGGAGGCCGCCAAGGAACGCCGCGAGGCACAACCGGTAGTGGAATCTGAATATATTTTTAATTCAGTTCCGCAAACCGAAAAAGCCATCTACTTCTTTGATGAGCGCCAACAACCTAAAGTACCGGGGCAACCCAGTGATGCCGACTATAAGCGCGAAAAACGCTTATGGACTAAACCCAAACGCTATACACCGGAAGAATATTACGGCATGCAAGGAAGTACAGAAACAACGACCGAAAGTTCTTCTTCCGCTTCGTATGACACTTCTTCCTTTGATTATTAAAACTATTGAAGCAAAAAATCCCCGGTCTAACGACTGGGGATTTTTTTAAATAAAAAGTTGAATATTGTCCGTAAAAATGCCGTCAATTCCCACCGCAGATAATTGTTTTACTTCCGTCGGCTCATTAACTGTATAGCAATAAATTTTCAACTGATTTTGATGACAAGCCCGAATGATAGCGGGAGTTGCACGCGTTTTACTAATATGTACGCTTTGAGCTTGCAGACTAAGCGCTTGTGAAACATCAAACGCACGTGTTAATTGCCCGATACGTGCATTTTTAGCCAATTTCCGCAAGCCTACCAAGGTTTCATAATCAAAACTGGAAAAAAGAATTTTTGGGAGCAAAGACGAAAACTTTTGCAAACACGCAAGCAATTTTTTTTCTATACCTGGGTAGCGGTTCGCATCATTTTTAAGCTCAATATTTAGTAGCTCTAAATCAGGAGTAAGTAGTGGTAACACTTCTTGCAAAAGCGGCACAAAAACGGGTTCATTGGAAAAAGTATTGTTAAGCGGAATTTTTTTTAATTCTCTAGCCGTCAAAGAACCGATTTGTACGTCCGCTCCGGCCGTACTTAAAAGTGAATAATCGTGATGAACGGCCAGTTGCCCGTCAGCGGTAAGATGAACATCTAATTCATAACACCGCGCGCCGAGTGCGCGCGCTTTTTTAAACGCGGGTAACGTATTTTGAACGGCTAGTTTACTAGCTCCACGATGTGCAAAATAAATCATACTTATAGTGTAGAAAAAACGGTAGTTGTAAACAAGAAAAACGGCAATTTTTATTGCCGTTTTTCTGTGATTTACTAAAACTTAACAACAGCTGTTCAAATTAGACTGATTGTGTAGAAGATTATCCTGATTTTTCAAATTCGCTTTTAGTTTGCGTGACAAGTTGGGCGCATAGGCGTAGCGGTAGCTACGTCAAGCCCAAGGTAACGCAAAATAAACAGAATTTGGAAAATTGTTGGTCCTTTATAACAAGAAAAACGGCAATTTTTATTGCCGTTTTTCTGTGATTTACCAAAACTTAACAACAGCTGTTATTTAAGCTCCGAAGTACAGTGCGGACACTTCGTTGCCTCAATGGCAATTTCGCTACAGCAGAACGGGCATTTCTTCGTCGTAGGCGCAGCGGCCGGAGCGGGAGCGGGCCTGTTTAATTTGTTAATGGCTTTAATGAGCAAAAACACACAAAACGCCACAATCACAAAGCTGATAACGGCATTTAAAAATAAACCTAAATTTAACGTGGTAGCACCGGCTTCTTGAGCAGCTGCCATCGTGGCAAAATCGCGCACTCCGTCTTTACCGGCCTTAATTACTACAAACCAGTTGGAAAAATCCACTTTTCCAAGCAACAACCCCAACGGCGGCATTAACACATCTGCTACCATGGAGTTCACAATTTTCGTAAAGGCACCGCCGATGATAATACCGACTGCCATATCAATCACGTTGCCACGCATAATGAATTTTTTAAATTCACTCGCCATTTCTTTCATGCTATTTTTCTCCTTTTGTTTTGTAACCGACCGCTTGAAAAAGCGGGGTATATAAATCATCCTTCATAGGATATTTTATTTCTTTTTGGGGAACGCTGTCTACAAATTCCGCCGGGGCCCCCGTAATCAATGCTAGCGGACGTTGCTCGCGGCCTTCTCCCATTTCCAGCGCGGCCGCACTGGCTAACGTGTCGGCCACGTTGACAAAAGTTACTTCCAATTTTTTACCGAACAAATCGGGCTTGCCGCGCTCATCGCGAACGCCCTTAAATCCGGCATATGCCACCGCGCCCGCAATCACACCTGTACGAAACGGCAAAATCATACTGTCGGTTACAACGAGCCCCAAATTTTTTACGTGCCACGCTTCACATAACTCCGCGCGAAGCGTTGCCGCAAGCGCGTAACAATCCGGCGGCAACAGTAGAAGTTTCCCGTTCGCGTTGGATTCATCAATCCCGGCGTTAGTCATCACCATGCCCTCTTTTACAGTCAACCACGCAAGCGATGTTTTAAGTGCAAAATCACTTTCCCGCTTGATAAGTTCGTCTTTTTGCGCGCTGTTTTGGTACGGTACAATTTCCCCTTTCCATAGCGCCAACAATTTAGAAGCTACCGCGAGAACGGCGTTTTCCTCTACGGTGGGAATGTGCGCCGTAATAAATGCAACCAAATTTTCACGCGGCTTAAAAAGCGCGGTTTTTACGGAAGTAATTTTCATTCGGTTTCCTCAAAAGGAGCTACAAAACTGCAAAAAACTTCGTTTGCTAAATAAAGCCCCTCGCTACTTAATTTTATCTTTTTTCCGGCACGGACAAGCAAACCGTTTTGAATATGCTTTTCAATTTCTTTCGCAAAATAAGCAAGTTGTTTTTCCGTCGGTTCTACGCCGTCTAACTGACGCAAGGCAAGGAGTAATTTTTCCCCCTCCCGCGCTTGTTCTTCCAGCGTTTCTTGAAACACAACCGGGCTTTGATTTGTTTTCAACCGCAAGGTGTAATCAGCAATGTCCGGCGTATTTTGCCGCCGCACACCGCCCCAAAACGAAGATGCCGCACTGCCTAACCCGATGTACGCGCCGTACTGCCAATAATGTGTATTGTGCTTAGACTCAAAACCGGGGCGCGCGAAGTTGGAAATTTCGTAGTGATGAAACCCGGCTGCAGTTAAACGCGTGTGCGTTTCTTCCAACATACGGCGCATTAAAAGTTGGTCGCACACCACGCCGCGCTCAAAAAACGGTGTACCTTCTTCTATTTGAAGTCCGTAGACGGAAATATGCTCCGGACGAAGCGCAATAACCGCCGCTAAACTGTCTACAAAACTTTCCAAGGTTTGACCGGGAAGCCCAGCTATTAAATCTACGCTGATGTTTTTAAATCCGCTATTACGCGCCGCTTCAAACGCACGCAAAAAATCAGCTTGCGTATGCACACGGCCCAATATATTGAGTTCATTATCGTGAAAACTTTGCAGCCCGATACTCAAGCGGTTAAACCCGGCAGCTTTCAAAATGTCTGCTTTTTCGCGCGTTAAACTTTCCGGGTTAGCTTCTATAGTGCTTTCCTCAAAATGCGAAATAGGCCCAAAATTTTCCGCCAAGCCCTTTGTTAGTCTTGTAAGCAAATCAAGCGGCAGTAAACTAGGTGTACCGCCACCAATGTAAAGCGTTTGAAAATTTTTTGTTGGGCTTTGCGTTGCTTCTTGTAAAAGAGCGGCTATATAATTGGGCATTAAAAATTCCCGCCCCGCAAACGAAGCAAAATCGCAATAATTGCACTTCTGTTTGCAAAACGGAATGTGAATATAAAGTCCGGTTTCCATTATTTTTTATTTTCGGCTTCGTAGTTTAAGAACGCTAAAATGAATGGGTCCAAATCGCCGTCCATTACGGCGTTAATTTGGCTGGTCTCGTAGCCGCTTCGCAAATCTTTCACCAGCTGATACGGCATAAACACATACGAGCGGATTTGGTGCCCCCACGCAATTTCCCCTTTTTGACCGTAACGCTTTTCGGCTTCGCTGCGCTTTTTATCCATCTCCAGTTCATAGAGTTTGGCTTTAAGCATTTTCATCGCGGTCTGCCGGTTTTGCAGTTGGCTGCGCTCAATGCGGCACGACACCACAATCCCGGTGGGAATGTGCAGTAAACGCACGGCACTTTCCACTTTGTTGACGTTTTGCCCGCCATGTCCCCCGGCGCGGGAAGTTTCCAGCTGAATATCTTTTTCCGGGATTTCAATGTTAATATCTTCGTCAATGTCGGGTAGCACATCGCACGAAGCAAACGACGTATGCCGTCTTGCGTTCGCGTCAAAAGGAGACACGCGCACCAAGCGGTGTACCCCGTTTTCGCCTTTTAAATAGCCGTACGCAAACGGACCTTCCACCATGGCCGAAAGCGTTTTGATACCGGCTTCGTCGCCGGGTTGTGAATCTAAAATTTTAAAGCTAAAGCCATGTTGCTCAGCCCAACGGGTATACATGCGCACCAACATTTGCGCCCAATCGCACGACTCTGTTCCACCGGCCCCGGCATGAATGGTCAAAATGGCATTTAGTTTGTCATTGGGATGAGACAGGCGGATTTCCCCCTCTTTTTGCGCCACTTGTTTTTCGGTATCGGCTAGCGAAGCGGACAGAGCGGCAAGTTCGTTTTCGTCTTGCATTTCTTTACACAACTCAAAAAGAGCCTGTGCATCTTCTATTTTTTTACGCAGTAGGTGAAAGGTTTGAATAGATGATTTTAATAAATCAATTTCCCGGCTGACCTCTTTTGCTTTTTTTGTATCATTCCAAAAAGAAGGATCTGCCGCCGTTTTCTCCAAAATTGCAAGCTGGGATTCTTTCCCAAGGATATCGTCTATCGTTTCAATTTTAGCTACCCGCGCAGCTAAATTTTCTAAATTTTGTTCTACATCTTTAAATTCAACATTATTCATAGGCAAAAACAATCGTAGAAATAAGTAACGTAAAGAAAAGCAACGCACAAACCCAAGCGAACCAATCCCCCCATTGAGTATAGAACGTTTGATATTCGCCAACAGGTAAAGCTACCGCACTATACAAAATCTCGCGCGAAAATAAGCCACTTTTATCCTCAATTTTTCCCACTGGGTTAATCACCGCTGAAAAACCGGTATTGGCCGCGCGCAATACCGAACGACCTGTTTCTACTGCACGCAACACATTGGCGGACAAATGTTGATAGGGGGCAGCCGTCGCAAAAAACCAAGCATCATTGGTAACATTTACAAACACTTTTGCGCCTTTTCTAGCCTGTGCTACCCAAAGTTGCGGGAAAATGGATTCATAACAAATCGTACTCCCCAGCAATACTCCTTGCAAATTTAGTAATTCTTGCGACGTTGGCCCAGGCGTAAAAGCACCTAATTCAACTAGAACATCCATATCCGGAAATAACGACTGTACACCGGAAGCAAACGGAATAAATTCACCAAAAGGAACCAATTTTACCTTTCTATATTCCTGCCAATTTGCCGAATCAGGCCCCACTAAATAAGCCCCTACATATTGTTCTTGCTTTGTTCCCGGAACTACAGAGCCCACTAATTGATAGGAGTGCGATGTATTGGCTAAATTTCGAAATAACGTAGCATATTTTTCTTCTTGCAAGGGGCCTGGAGTGGTACTTTCCGGCCAGACTGTCAAAACCGCATTGGAAGAACTGACCTGCTCGCCCATAGAAGCCAACACATCCATAATTTCCTGCTCGTAGGCTTCGTCCCATTTTTTATATTGGTCAATATTAGGTTGCATCAAAACAGCCTGCAAACTGAGCAAAGATTGGTGTTTACGAATCTGTTCAAAATGCTCTAAACGGTAATGTCCAAAACCATATATTGAGCTAGCTATTACCACCGCCAAAAGCAAACTACCCACTAACTTTTTAACGGACGGATTCGTCAAGGCCCAACCAAGTTGTGTGCCTACCCACACCAAACAAAAACTTAATCCATATACTCCCGTGATGGAAACTAGCTGTAACATCTCCGGGAAATTCCACTGACTTCCCCCCAGCATAAACCAGGGAAAACCAATTCCATAAAACGCAATCGTTTGATGCGCCCATTCAAAAGCAACCCACCCACAAGCCGCCAATATGGGGAAGAAAACACCCGTTTTTTTCAAAAAATAACAGCTTCCTCCAAATAAAGCCATTTGTAGTGCAAGTAAGCCGCTTAATCCTAACCAGGCAGCTAGCGATAATTCAACCGATAGGCCTCCCCCGTTTAGGCAAGTATAATATACCCAAATTAACGAGAGCGCATGAAATAAAAATCCAACCAACCACGCATAAAAAACAGAAGACCAAAACCGCCGCACTTTGACAATCCCCCAAGCAAACGGGACGAAGGCTACCCACGCTACCCAAGCATACCCCGGCTTAGGAAAGCTTAGATATAAGCAAAATGCCGTTACAAAAATACAAAAAAATAAAAACAATGTTCTTCCTATCTCGCGGACAATACGCTTTACGGAAGAAGTTGTTTTTAATGTTGGCTCTTTTTCTTCGGTTTCTATGGATGAATTCATAACTTCTTTTTCAACGCAACTTAATACGCTATTTTACACATATTTGCATGGCACACTGCGTGTGCAGACGGACTGCATTCTTTCTCCACAGAAGGAGCTCCTTCCGGGC
>CACZKQ010000065.1 GCA_902781765.1 uncultured Elusimicrobium sp.
TTTATAGCCTCCAGGCATGCGTTCCTTCCTATTATAAGGACCAACCGGTCATCATCGGCGGCAAACTGCAAGACAAAACATACGGCGAGTTCCAAAACGAAATGGATATGCTCAACCGCGCGTTCTGTGAAGTAATGCTCGCGGGCGATGCCAAAGGCCGCGTGTTTACCTTCCCGATTCCAACCTATAATATCACCAAAGATTTTGATTGGAATAACCCCAAATTAGAACCTTTATGGGAAATGACCGCAAAGTACGGGATTCCTTACTTTGCTAACTTCATCAACTCGGATATGAACCCGGAAGATGCCCGTTCTATGTGCTGCCGTTTACGCATTGACAACCGCGAACTACGCAAACGCGGCGGCGGGTTGTTCGGTTCGGCTCCGCTAACAGGTTCTATCGGGGTAGTAACCATTAACTTACCGCGCCTAGGGTATTTATCTAAAAACGAAGAAGAATTTTTCGCCAACTTAAAAGACCGTATGGAAGTGGCGCGTACAAGCTTGGAAATCAAACGCAAAGTAATTGAACGCTTTACCAAAGGCAACTTGTATCCGTATATGAGTTTCTACTTGCGCTCGGTACGCCAACGCTTTAATGAGTATTGGAAAAACCACTTCTCCACGATTGGTCTGGTGGGCTTAAATGAAGCGGCCGTCAACTTAATCGGTACGGATATTGGTACTGAAAAAGGTCGTCAATTTGCCGAAAAAGTGCTTACCTTTATGCGCGAAACCTTGGTAAAATTCCAAGAAGAAACCGGCAATAATTACAATTTGGAAGCAACTCCGGCCGAAGGGACTTCTTACCGTTTGGCCAAGCTGGATAAAGAACGCTATCCGGACATTATCTGCGCCAACGAAGAATTATATAAGCAAGGGCATCAACCTTTCTATACCAACTCTTCGCAGCTCCCGGTAAACTATACCGACGATGTGTTTGAAATGTTGGATTTACAAAGCACTATCCAATCCAAATACACCGGCGGGACCGTACAGCACATCTTTACCGGTGAAAAGATTAAAAACTTAGAAGCGATGAAGAAATTCATCCGCACCGTATGCGAGAAATACACCTTACCGTACTTCTCTATTACGCCTACGTTCAGCGTCTGCCCCAAATGCGGCTACATTGAAGGCGAACATTTTGAATGCCCCAAGTGTAAAGCCGAACGCATGCAAGAACTAGAACGCAAAGTAAAACTCTTGGAAGAACAACTTTACAGCAAGTAATTCTTTCCAACCGATTCCTTTGAGGCAGTTTTGCCGAAATTGCCTCAAAAAGTTGCCGCAAGGCTCCCACGGGGAACCATGCGTGTAACCAGCCCAAGCCGTACCCAAAGATAATTAGGAGAACAAAAAAATGACCGCACAAGAAAGAAAAGTAGTAGAAAACAAAATCTCTGAACTTAAGAAAGAAATGAGCGAAGTAAAAGGCTCTAAATGTGAAGTATACTCGCGCGTAGTAGGTTACTTACGCCCGGTGCAAAACTGGAACAAAGGTAAAAAAGAAGAATTTTCCATGCGCAAAACAATGCATGTAGCCGACGGTGGTTGCTCGTGCGGTTGTGATTGCGCTAGTGACAAATAATTTCCGCTCAAGTAAGTAACGGGGTTCCATGAAAATAGGCGGACTTGTTAAATTTACGTTAATTGACTTTCCGGGCCGGCCGGCGGCAATTGTTTTTACGCAAGGGTGCAATTTCCGTTGCCGTTATTGCCACAACCCGGAGCTAGTCTATCCGCATTTATTCACGGAACCCGTTGCTGAAGAGGAAATTTGGTCCTTCTTACAGCGCCGCCAAGGCACTTTAGAAGGTGTTGTTGTCTCCGGCGGAGAACCCACGCTACATGAAGACTTGCCTGTATTTATGGCCCGTTTAAAGGCCATGGGCTATGCCACTAAGTTAGACACTAACGGTGCACGCCCTGCCATGCTAAAAGAGTTAATTGATCAAAAATTAGTCGATTTTATTGCCATGGATTTAAAAGCCCCCTTGGGAAAATATTCTGTTATTACCGGGGTAGAAACAAACCCGGAAATTTTGCGTCAATCCATGGATCTTATTCGTACCAGTGGGTTGGAATATGAATTTCGTACTACCTACGATAAAGAAGTCCTCACAGATACCGATATTAAGGCCTTAGAAGAGCTAACCCAACACAAAAACTACCGTGTCCAGGAATGTTTACCGGTTGCTAAGGAAAAAGCTACGTTAAAAGTACTGCATCAAGAAATTTAAATTTTAGTATATTCATACAACCACAAAAAAACCGCTCTAAAAAGAGCGGTTTTTTAATGTGAAGATAATTTCTATTTAGCTTGTAGTAAAATATCGCGGTTAAAGGTATCCAGCTCATCAGCAGGTTCGGAAACGAACCAAGTACTATAAGCTTGCGGTAAATGGTCTACGATATAAGTTCCCATCACAATCGTCGTATCTTTTTTCCAACCGACTTTCATTGGTTTTTGAATTTCACGAGCCAAAGCTTTTACAATTTCCGGATTTTTGGCTACAAACCGGGCATCAATATCCTTATTAGCAGCAAGTTGCGAGGCAAAATTTTCGTAAAAACTCATAAAGACTTGTAAAGACAATAATGGTTCTTCTTTTTTGCTTGCAGCTAATACGGAACGAACATGTTCAAGATCTTTGAAAACATTTTCAACTGCATCTAATTCTTCTGAAGTCATAGCGGGGAAAGGTACACCGGCATTTTCAACTAACAATTTATTAAATGCATATAATTCATCAACTTCTTTAGAAGAAGTCCAGGATTCACGCGCCACGTTGATATTGTCTAGAATATAACTGGAAACGGAAATAGATTTTCCCCAACCGGTTTTCATAGGGCGGTTAATTTCTTCACATACATATTTTAAGGTAGCCGGATCTTTAGCTACAAAAGCACCGCCGGATAACACCTGTTGCGGATCTTTTGCCATTTCGGAAACTACGGCTTCATAAAGAAATAGCATAGACTGTAAATTCCAGCTGGCGTGATTTTGGTCTGCATTAGCCACCACACGGCGAATATTATCCAGCTGACGGAATATCGCTTCAACATCCCCCTTATCAGTTTTCACGGCCGCTTGAATTTTACGAGACACTGTTTCGGGAAATAGATTTTGTCCCTTTTGCGCCCATACACCCGGTGCTACTACTGCTAGCACGATAAACATCACCAAAATTTTTTTCATAGTATTCTCCTGTTTTATGAGATTTTTTTGCATCCCTTATTTATACTATATTGTTTCTAAACTTGATAAACAAGGGCCTTTGGGCCTAAAAGGGCCTAGGTCTTTATACCTGGGAAAAATCCGTTCGTATGGCACCAAAAAACCCTACCAAATCGGTAGGGTTCTTGATAAGTAAATAAATAACGCAGTAATTAGTTTCTTGCACCTAACAAAACATCGCGGTTAAAGGTATCCAGCTCATCAGCTGCGTCGCTGGCATGCCAGGCGATATAAGCTTCCGGCAAATTATCCGCAATATACTGACCCATGACAATCTTTTTATTTTTAGCCCAACCAACTTTCATAGGACGTTGCATCTCTTTGGCTAACCATTTCACAAGTTCCGGGTTTTTGGCTTGGAAACTGGAAGAGATATCTTGGTTGGCTGCAAAATATCCGGCCATTGTTCTATAAAGGCTACCAAATGCTTGCAACGTAGCCAACGGATTTTCTTCTCTTGCAGCCGCTACATTCGCACGAATATTGGCTAAGAGTTCTAATACCTCTTTTTTGCCCCGCGCTTCTTGCTCCGTCATGGACGGTTCTTCCAGTTTTACGGCTTTATCTTCCCCTAACAAATTGCTTAAAGCCGCCAATTTCAATCCACTTTCTTCAGACATTAAAAATGTGCGGACTAACTCTTGGCCTTCAGCAACATATGCAGAAAGGACGATATTTTTCCCCCAACCGGTTTTCATCGGCTGATTGGCAAATTTACAGAGTAATTGAAGTTGTTTTTCATTTTTAGCAACAAAATTGCTGCCTAGCAACGCTTCTTCCGGGTTCGTAGCAAGGTTTAAAGCTAAAGAATCATAGAAGGCAACCACTTTTTCTAAAAGCGCACGATCATTCATTTTAGAAGCAATAAATTCGCTGCGAAGTTGATTGATATCCGTAATTACAGCATAGGTTTCCTCTAATTCAGCCGGAGAAAAAGATCCCAGTACGTCAGCTTCCTCTTCGTTAGGTAAACGAAGCAAGTATTCCCCGGAAAGTGTGCCGATTGATTCCAAATAAGTACGCCTTAAATTGTTTTGTATCGTCAAAGCGTGCGGATCATGAAATGGATCAACGACTGACTCCTCGTTGACCGGTTTCGTCCGTTTTGATACTTTTTGCCGGACTTGTGCAAAAACAGCAGGAGCAACAAGCGTTAGTAGTAATGCCACAACTAAAAACTTCTTCATAACTTCCTCCTTTATATATGGGCCATGCCCTTTTCCTACTCATAGAATATCGTTTTTTATGAAATAGGACAAGGGCATTTAGACCTAGGCGGTCCTAGGTCTTTGTACCTGTTTATTAGTAGGAAAATTCGCCTTTTTCGTATACGGTTACTTCTGTCCCGTTTTTAAGCTTCGCTTTAACGCGTTTATTTTCCGTATTGATTAAGTCCCAATGTAAAGAAGAATCATTAAAACCTAATGATTTTTTAACTTCTTTGGTCAGTTCTTTTTGGGATCCCGTATACGTATCGGCGTAACTGGCCCCTACGGCTACGTGGCAGTTACCGTATTTGCCGCCAAAGTTCTCGTCAAACAAAATATCTGCCATAAATTTATTGATTTTGGAAAACCGCCGGTCCGTGAGCGAAAACTCGCCGATTTGCGCGGCTCCGCGGTCCATAGCCAACATCTTGCGGACAAACTCGCCGCCTTTTTCGGCATCTGCTTTTATGGCACGTCCATTTTTAAATTCAAGACGTACGCCCTTAACATAATTACCACTTCGGTAAGAAGACAAATCCGCAAAATAGATACCTTTTGTTCCGCGCCAATCCGGTGAAGTGAAAATTTCAAACGAAGGCACATTACACCCGCCCCCCGCAATAAATTTGCGTTTTTCACCCAGTAAAACGGTAAAATCCATATGTTCCGATTCCACATGAAGCGTTTCAATAGGGAGCGAAGATAACCAGGCCCCAATTTCGTTAATTTGTTTGGTTACTTCCTGCCATTTTTTAACAGGATCCTTTTCATTTAAAAAACAGGCCCGCGCAATTTGGTTTGCATATTCTTTCGGGGTCAGGCCGGCCCGTTTGGCCAGTTCAGCCGTTGGATAGTTGCACAGCGTCCACGAGAATAAACCTTGCTGTTCGCGCACATCTAAAATCTCGCGTATGGGCTTACGGGCTACGGCACTTTTGCCAATTCGTGCCGGGTCTACTTGCTTTAAATAGGTTAAATCTTGCGGAGCATGCAACGCAATCAAGCCGTTGATACCGCCTTGAAATTCTTTTTCACCGGGCGGCAAAAAAGAAAGTTGCTTATTGTCGGATAGCATGTAAAAATCTTTGGAAAATTCTTCCGGTGCCTGTATGCGAAGTACCGGTTGCATACGGCTTTCAACGAGTTTTTGATAAATTTTATGCGCCAGCGCAAGCGCCCCCAAGTCCGTACGCAAAAGTACTGTATCGTACTTTTTAAATTTTCCATTACGGCGGGCCGCTTTTAAGGCCCAAATCATCACTTCTGCGTATTTTTCAAGTTGCGTGTTTGTAAACATAGTTTCCCCCTTTCTTTTATAATGTTATAATACAAAAATAAAGAGGAATTCGTAAAACGTATGAAAAAAATTTTACTGGTTGCGTTGCTTAGTTGTTGCATGATACCGGCATGGGCAGATGTATCTCCCAAGCCTGAAATGGATTTTTCGTTTATCTATGAAACAGAAAATAAACCCCTCATTGATCCCGCTCACAGCGAACAGATTCAGTGTACGGATAATCAATGTTTGGAAAGTAAACCGTTAGGGCATTACGGAATCCAAAAATTATATTGCTCCGCCGGAAAATGTTTTTCCGTTGCCTATGAATATACCGATTTTCAAAAATTGATTATTTCGTTTGAAGACGGTTCTATACGGGAAAGTAATATCTTTATCGCTCCGCGTAAATTACGCGCGCGCTTTAACGTCTATGTACATGAAAAGGCATTGTTTGTAGAACCTACCGATTTAGTACCGGATGCAAACGCTTGGACACGCTTAGATGCTTGGTTATCTTTAATCATTATTTTAATTTTGGAATTATTGGCAGCTGCTGCGTACGTCATCTACACTAAAAAGAGCTTCCATATTCTTTACAGTGTGGCTATCGCCAATTTAATTACTACGGCCGTTTCGTGGTTATACCTGGCTTGGTATGTGCCGGAAAGCACGTTATTGTGGCTATTTTGCTTAGTAGTAGAAACCCTCATTATTCGCTATATGAACCTAAAGCAACTTTCCTTGGCACAATCCTTTATGCTAGGTTTAGCGATTAACGTAACCAGTTACTCACTGGGTATGATGCTATCGTTCATTTTGGCCCCGGTGATATTTTAAGGAGTGGATATGTCCCGGTATGATGCTATGCAATATAACCGTTGTGGAAAAAGCGGCTTAAAATTACCGGCTGTTTCTCTTGGGTTATGGCACAACTTTGGCTCGTACGACAATTTTGATAATATGCGCGCCTTGTGCTGGACTGCATTTGATCAGGGAATCACGCATTTTGATGCGGCTAATAATTATGGGCCAATTCCCGGTTCGGCTGAAGAAAATTTAGGCCGCATTCTATCCAGTGATTTCGTAGCCCACCGCGACGAGTTAATTATCAGCACCAAGGCCGGATACACCATGTGGGACGGCCCCTACGGAGATTGGGGTAGCCGTAAATATTTACTCGCCAGTTTGGACCAAAGTCTAAAACGCTTGGGCTTAAAATATGTAGATATTTTCTATCACCACCGCATGGACCCCAATACACCGCTGGAAGAAAGCATGGGCGCCTTGGCCACCGCTGTTCATAGCGGCCGCGCCTTATATGCCGGAATTTCTAATTATGATAAAAAGACAGCGCGTAAAGCCGCCGCAATTTTACAGGATTTAAAATGTCCTTTTATTATTAACCAAGTGCGTTATTCTATGTTTGACCGCCATATTGAAGAAGATGGTTTAAAGCC
>CACZKQ010000066.1 GCA_902781765.1 uncultured Elusimicrobium sp.
CCGTTCGCCTAACTGGATTCGTTAAGTATCTCACCAAAAAGGCCCCGTTTCGGGGCCTTTTTAATAGTTGTTTGCTAGTTACGCGGAGGTAATGTAAACCAAAAGGTAGCTCCTTGTCCAAGCCCTGCGCTAATGACTCCAATTTCTCCGCCATGGGCGTTGATAATTTCTTGAGCAATAGAAAGTCCTAGTCCCCAGCCTTGTTTTTTAGCTTCATGATCATTTGCAGCTTGGTGGAATTTTTGAAAAATCTTTTCTTGTTCTTGGTGGATAATCCCCGGTCCGTTATCTGCCACTTTACAACTCAAAACTCCTTGATGATCCACCCAAAAACTTACCTCAATCCGGCCGCCTTCGGAAGAAAATTTAATTGCGTTACCTATTAAATTGCTTAACACTTGCGAAATACGAAAACGGTCTGCCACCACTGTAACTTCCGCCGGATATTCATATTTTTGCAAGAAAACACCCTTCTTTTGTGCATTAACGGCTTGAAGCATAATAACATCTGAAATTAACGTGTTGAAATTAAAAGGTTGATAATCCAGCTTAAAACGCCCGGATTCAATAAGAGAAATATCCATTAAATCCGCCATAAGCATATTCATATTATCCGTTGCTTTTAAAATATTATTAAGAGCTACTTGTTCATTGTTTCCGCCCCCTTGTGGATTATCCATCATCAAAAAGGAGGCAAATCCTTGAATAGAAGAAAGCGGTTGACGTAAATCGTGCGCCACGATAGACATAAATTTTGAACGAATTTCATTCAGGCGCGTCAGCTCCTGGTTGGAAAGGCGCAATTTATCTACCATACCCTCCAACACATTGACCTTACCCGAAAGTTGTTGCTGTAACGACGCAATTTGCTGTTGATAATTTTGCTCGGCTTTCATGATGGTACGGTTCATTTTCCGCTGAATAAACACTTTCGTAATCCAATATGTAAGCAGCGATAAAATACCGGCAACTAACAACGAATACGATAAAAACATCTGCCACAAAGTCATAGACATCATTGCATCTTTCATACGATCAACAAACCTCCCATTACCCGTTCCAAACTCTCTTTAGATAGAGCTCCTTCTCTTAATAAACGGGGCTTGTTTGTCAAATCCACCACACTAGATGGAATAGGACTTAATGCCCCCGCTTTTATAATAAAATCTACTTTTCCTTCAACTAATTCTACTAAATCTTGTTCATTTGTAATTACCGGCTTTCCATGTTCATTGGCGCTGGTACAAGCTAGCGGCACGTCAAGAAAACTTAGTAAACTTTGCAAAAATGCCGTAGCCGGCACGCGTATTCCTAACCCTTCAAAACCGCGAAGCAAAGCGGTCCCGGCCTGTGTGGGCGGCAAAATTAACGTCAAAGCCCCCGGCCAATAAGCCTGCGCTAACGCTTCCGCTTGCACAGAAAATTGTGCCACCTGACGGACCCTGTCAGTATTCCCCATTAAAAGTTGTAACGGTTGCCCAGACGGACGTTTTTTTAATTGGTAAATTTCCGTAATACTTTGTTCGCAAAATGCACCGGTGGCAATTCCATAGACCGTATCGGTGGGAATGGCAGCCAGGGCCCCTTCTTTAAGCAGGCGAGCTAATTGCATCAAACGTGTTGGATTTAAATCCGTCGCGTTAAAAATTTGGGTCCGCCTCATCTTCTTCCTTTTTTTCCGTTGCAGGACGGTCTATAATCATCACGAACTCCCCCTGCACTTTTGATTTTTTAGCCAATTGCTGCGCTAAACTTTGTGCCGTCCCGCGCAACCATTCTTCGTATACTTTAGAAAGTTCCCGCGCCAAAATGACTGGAGTTTCTGCCCCCAATGTTTTAGCAATCAGTTCTAACATCTTAATCACCCGATACGGCGATTCATACAATACCACCGGAACATCAAGAGCGTAAGCCTGGGAAATCAGCTTGGCAGCTTTTCCCGGTTTCCTGGGCAAAAAACCAAGGAATGTAAATGCTCCGCCGGTAATACCCGCTCCGGCCAAAGCACAAGCTACAGCACTTGGCCCCGGCAATGAAGAGACTTTGATTCCTTCTTGCACCGCGGCGCGTACGAGTTTCCAACCCGGGTCCGAAATACACGGAGTTCCGCAATCAGACACTAACGCACACGTTTTACCACTTTTTAAAGTTTCTAAACAACGCGAAACGGAATGTTCGTCATTTTCATTATAACGATAAGTAGGCTTGGAAATACCGAAATGGGAAAGTAAAATTTGCGTACGGCGTGTATCCTCACACAAAACCGCATCCACCCCTTTGAGTACTTCCAATGCACGCAAGGTAATATCCTGTAAATTCCCGATAGGTGTAGGTACCACGTAGAGCATATTACCAGTATATAAAAATTTTATCCGCTTCTGTTTGTTATTTTGTAAAATAATTGTTTGTTGCGAATTATTCAAAAGAGGAAAAATATAAATTAGAAAATGTCCAGAATCTTATCTAAAATCAAATTAAACACGTTTGCCATTATTCTTTCCATTTTAGCGCTGGTTACCATTATGACGTGGATTGTCCCCAGCGGAGCTTATGAAAAAGCAGATGTAAACGGACGTCAAGTGGTTATTGCCGGTACTTACCATCCCGTACCGGCCACGCCCCAAGGCCTTTTTGACGTACTTAAAGCCCCGATTCAAGGATTTTCCAAAACAGCCGAAGTGATTGTATTTTTACTCACGATCGGCGGTGTACTAGCGGTCATTGAAAAAACCGGGGCCATCGCAGCCGGCATTCAAGCCGCAAGCGTATTTTTTGAACGTAATCCTAAATTACGTTTTTTATTTATTCCCCTTGGTATTATTGTATTTTCCCTTTGCGGTGCCACCTTCGGCATGTGCGAAGAAGCACTCATTTTTATTCCCATTTTTATTCCGTTAGCTTTATCACTCGGTTATGATTCTGCATTGGGAACCGCAATCCCATTTATTGGTGCCGGCGTAGGATTTGCTGCCGCCTTTACCAATCCGTTTACGGTGGGAATTGCCCAAGGAATTGCCCAAGTTCCGCTTTATTCCGGGCTTGGATACCGTTTTATTATCTGGATTATCTGTACTACCGTTGTGATTACGTGGTTAAGCGTATATGCCGCACGTGTTCGTAAAGACCCTACCAAAAGTTTAACGTATGAATTTGATATTGAAAAGCGCAAAGAATTAAAACTAAACAAAACGGAACACCGCATTACGCGCCGGCAAAAATTAGTACTTACTGCTTTTGGTTTAGGCATGATAGGCCTAATTATCGGAGTACTTAAACCGCAAATTTGTTCCTTCATCCACCAAACGTGGGGAATTGATTTAATGGCTATACTTCATTTGGAAGCCGAAGGATGGTATATTACGGAAATTGCCGCATTATTTTTAGGAATCGGGTTTTTATGCGGCATTTTGGGCAAAATGAAAATGCAACAATTTACTGATGCATTTTTTGACGGGGTACGCGGTATGGCGGAAATTGCCATGTTACTCTGTTTTGCTCAAGCCATTGTTATTATTGCTAACAACGGGCATATTTTAGATACGTTGCTGGAATGGATGGCTGGAGCTATTAAACATTTGCACCCCATTTGTGCTTCCTGGGCCGCCATGATGTTACAAACAGTAATTGATTTCTTTATTCCGTCCGGCTCCGGAAAAGCCGTACTGACGATGCCTATTTTAGCTCCTTTGGCAGATTTAATCGGTATTACGCGCCAAACCATGGTATTAGCCTTCCAGCTTGGTGGAAGTTGGCTCAATATGGTGATTCCTACCGATCCGGTAACTATTGCGGCTATTGGATTTGCCCGTATCGCTTATCCAAAATGGCTCAAGTGGATGTTACCTTTACTAATAGTGATGTATTTATTGTCATTTTTACTGCTTATTCCGCCGTATTTGATGAAATGGCAATAATCCGTTTTGTTTCCTCTCGCATTTATTTTGTTTGAGCCGGGAGGAAACTTTTTTGTAGAAAAATGTACATAAATTCGTACGTAACAGAGGAAAACAAAACATGAAAAAAAAGTTGTGCAACACCTATTTTTTGGTGTTTTCTATCATGGTCTGTATAGCTGGGCTTACCTGGCTGGTACCGGCCGGGCAGTATGATCGTGTAGAGGAAGCAGGCCGCACGTATGCGGTCGCCGGCTCTTACCACACGGTAGAACGCGCTCCCCAAAATTTGGGCGATATTCTTTCCGCCCCGATACAAGGCTTTAACCAATGCGCTGAAATTATCGCATTTATTTTGGTAGTAGGTGCCTTATTCACCGTTGTAGAACGGACCGGAGCTATTCATACCGTTATTCAAAAGGTCAGTTTTTTCTTTTCACATCACCCACAATACACGAAATTTTTTATCCCCGTTTGCATCTTCCTGTTTTCGCTATGTGGCGCTTTATTTGGTATGGAGGAAGAAACACTAATTTTTATTCCTATTTTTATTCCACTGGCTTTGTCGCTGGGATATGATACCGTTATTGGGATGTCCATTCCCTTTATAGGTGCCTTTACCGGATTTTCTGCCGCTTTTGTAAATCCATTTACCGTTGGGATTGCACAAACGATTGCGCAGCTTCCCATGTATTCCGGGTGGCAATATCGCGTAGCCGTATGGTTTATTTTTACATCGGTAGTAGCAGCCTTTTTTTCCTGGTATGGAGCGCGCGTGCGTAAACACCCCACCAAAAGCTTAACATACCAGCTGGATCAGGAAAAACGCGCCGAACTTAATATCGTTAATGAAGTAGTTGTAGAAAAGGATTTTATCCTCACGCGTGCCCACCAAGGAGTCATCTTTGCCTTCATGGCCGGTATGGCTATTTTGTTCTACGGAGTCATCCGCTACCAGTGGTATATGATAGAAATCGCCGCTGTATTTTTAGGGGTAACTATTGCGTGTGCCTACCTGGGGAAATTAACATTAGATCAAACCACTAATGCAATTATTGACGGGGCAAAATCTATGATTAGTGTTTGTATTTTAATGGCACTAGCCCGGTCCATTGTGGTCATCTCCACCAACGGACATATTTTGGATACCTTTTTACACGTAATGACTCAAAGTGTAGGGCATTTACACCCTATTTTAGCTTCACAGGCCATGTTTGTTACTCAAATGATGCTAAACTTCTTTATTCCTTCCGGTTCCGGGCAAGCCGTATTGACTATGCCTATTATGATACCGCTGGGGGATTTGGTGCATGTATCCCGCCAAACGGTCATTTTGGCTTTCCAATTTGGAGACGGCTGGGGAAACCCTATCTTGCCGACTGCACCCGTTACCATGGGCGCCTTGGCACTGGCAGGAATCTCTTATCCGGCATGGGTAAAGTGGTTTTTAAAATTAGAAGTACTACTCATTACACTTTCCTTACTGTTGCTGATTCCAGCATATTATATTTGGTAGAATGAGAAAAGCCCTTTGGGCCACCAAAGGGCTTTTTAAATATATGTTGAACTCGCTAAAAACAATTTCGTATTTACATGGGTTGGATTGGAGTGTCTTTGCACTTATCCTTGCTATCACCTTTGCGGCTGCGTTTTATGGCCATTTCAACCGAAACAAAAAAGAACCTATCACACCCTTGGATTACTTACTAATGGGGCGGAAATTAACATTACCCCTTTTCGTAGCTACGTTGGTAGCCACTTGGTATGGCGGCATTTTTGGAGTCAACGAAATTACTTTTAATTATGGGATTTATAATTTTATCACTCAGGGAATTTTTTGGTATATTGCTTATTTAATTTTTGCTTTTTTTATTGTGGATAAAATCGCCCGGTATAATTCCATGACATTGCCGGATTTAACCGCTCAAATGTTCGGGCCAAAATCGGCCAAAGTAGCTGCTTTCTTCACGTTTTTTTATATGCTTCCGGTGGCATATGTACTAAGTCTAGGAATGTTTCTGCATATGATATTTGGAATTAGTACACTTATGGGAATGATTATCGGCATGTTATTTACTTGCTTGTATACCGCATGGGGCGGATTTCGTTCCGTTGTTTTTTCGGATTTAATTCAATTTTTTGTGATGTGTTTGGCGGTACTGCTGGTAGTGATTTTTTCGTATGGACATTTTGGAGGTATTGGTTTTCTAAAAACGCACCTCCCTGCCTCCCATTTTACTTTAACGGGGGGCAACTCGTGGTTAAATACGTTTATTTGGGGATTTATTGCTTTATCCACCCTCATTGACCCCAGTTTTTACCAACGTTGTTTTGCAGCAAAAAATCCCCTCATCGTTAAAAAGGGTATTATTATATCCGTTATTATTTGGTTTTGTTTTGATTTGTGTACTACACTAGGCTCTCTTTATGCACGCGCCGTGTTACCCCATGCCCAACCGGGGCAAGCCTATTTCTTTTATGCAATTCAACTGTTACCGGTGGGCTTAAAAGGCTTATTTGTGGCGGGGGTTCTCTCTATTATTTTATCCACCTTGAACTCATTTCTATTTATTGCTTCTAATACACTAAGCTTTGACCTATTAAGAACCCGGTTTTCTAACATAGTATTTTCTAACCGCATTGCATTATTTGTAGCGGGAACAATCTCCATTTTATTAGCTCAGCTTTTTCATGGAAGTTTTAAAGAAATTTGGCTTATCTTAGGTTCTTATTTTTCTGCCTGTTTGTTAATTCCTATTCTAATGGGATACTTGTATCCCGGTAAAATCGGCGACGGGCTGTTCGTCTGTTCGTCCTTGACTAGTGCCGTCGCCATGACATTTTGGCATCTGCTCCCCAAGCCGGAAGTATGGGAAAGTTTGGATCCGTTTTATATCGGCGTATTAACAAGCGCCTGTATCATCTTGTTAGGAAGATATAATCATGAAACCATCTCTTCGCGTATTACTACTCGGTAACGGGGAATCACTACCTGCTGATTTTTTAAAAGAACTGGCCCAACAGGCTGATTTGATTATTGCTACAGACGGCGGAGCGGATAAAGCTTTGGCCAAAGGAGTGTCTCCGCACGCCATTATCGGCGATTTGGACTCCGTTTCCCCTTCTCTAAAGAATAACCTACATTTCTTGTGGCCTTTATGGAAATGTCAGCCCCCAGAGAAGTAAGCTTTTTTCTCAAATAAGAAACATATACCCATACAACATTTATATCCACATCAGATTCATATCCCCAGATCTTTTCTAAAAATGTATCGGCA
>CACZKQ010000067.1 GCA_902781765.1 uncultured Elusimicrobium sp.
TGGAAAGACGATCCGTAATTGCGGTTAATTCTTCCAAATCAATGATGCTGGTTTGATCTTTAATTTTTTGTTCAAAAACGTTAAAAGTATCTTCTAAACTGGGTTTTCCGTCCGCCAAATTGGCGATTTTTTCATCCCGTCTTTTTTGCGCTAGCTGGGGAGCATTTTCTTTGTCGGCGTCCATGAATACATCATATCTGGTTTCGGCGGCAAATATATCTTCCACATCCGGCACTTTGTTTAAGAAAGAGTCTTCCATGTCTTTGATGAGCATATCTTTCTCATCAATGGGGGGAAGCTCGGTAATCGGCTCCGATTCTTGGGAAGGGGAGGCCTGTTCCTGCCCGCCAGACGTGTTATTCTCTACGGGTGGCGCACTGGGTATTTCAACCGATTGTTTTTTTACTTCCGGGATAGCGTCTTCTTCTATGTCTAAAGAGAGTTGTTTGTTCCCGGGTGTATTGGATGCCTGAAAAAAACTTTCTGAAGGATCTAACGTCATGAAGGAAGGAAAATCCTTATCCTCTTGGGTTACTTCGCTATTAAATAACGGTTCTCCTAATACTCCGCCCGGAACAAATTGATTTACTTTGTTGGCAAGAACAACTCCTTCCCGAACTGCCGTACGAATTTTTTCAACGGTATCCTCATCTAAATCTGCTGGGAGTTCAAAAGCATAAACATAAGGGGCCTGGGCAGGAGTTGGCTCTTGTACATATCCGTGCAATTTTTTGGCAATTAGGCGCGCATCATGCTCAGTTCCATCTATCACCAAGGTATAGAGCAAACTTTTCGTAGCAGAATCTAAGCGTGAAATTACGTCCCAATTTTTAATCATTTTCCCTCAACAATCTTGATGCCGCTGCTAGCTCCGATTCGAGTGGCTCCGGCCGCAACCATCGCATCAAAATCTGCGCGGGAGCGAATGCCTCCGGAAGCTTTTACTTGCATGTGAGCCGGAATACAACGACGCATGAGTGCCACATCTTCGGCCGTAGCTCCGGCGCCGATAAACCCGGTAGAGGTTTTTACAAAATCAGCTCCGGCTTTGGCACTAAGTTTACAAGCGGTTACCTTCTCTTCGTCCGTTAGTTGCGACGTTTCAATAATTACTTTTAAAACTTGCTTCTCGCATGCTTGGCGTACGGCTTGAATGTCCGTTTCAACGGTAGCATAATCACCGCTTTTTAAAGCACCTACATTGATAACCATATCAATTTCATCTGCACCATTGGCAACAGCCTCTTTAGTTTCGGTTACTTTAACAGCGGTCGTATTTGCACCGAGCGGGAACCCAATGACCGTACACACTTTTACATCAGTACCTTGCAGTTGTTTTTTTGCAAAAGCTACCCAATAGGGGTTGATGCACACACTGCAAAAACCGTACTGTTTAGCTTCGGCGCACAAGCGTTCAATGTCTGCTTGGGAAGCAGCCGATTTTAAAAGGGTATGGTCAATGAGTTTCGCCGGGTTCATGTTGAAATCCTCTTAGTTAAAGTTAATAATACGGGCAAATTTTTCTGCAATTAACGATTGCCCACCTACTAAGGCACCGTCCACATCAGGTTTTGCCATAATTTCATCGACGTTGGTATCTTTTACACTGCCGCCGTACAAAATGCGGGTTGCCTGTGCAAAAGCGTCGCCATAAGTTTTAGCTAAATAAGCGCGGATAGCCGCGTGTACTTCTTGGGCTTGTTCCGGCGTAGCGGTTTTACCGGTTCCAATTGCCCAAACCGGTTCGTAAGCAATAATAATTCCGTTTAATTGCTCCGCGGTAAAATCTTTGAGTCCGTTTTTGAGTTGGCCTTCAATAACGTCCATGGTTTTGTTGGCTTCGCGTTCTTGTAACGTTTCTCCTACGCAGAAGATTACTTTTAATCCATGGCGCAGTGCAGCGGCTACTTTTTTATTTAAAATTTCGTCGGTATCTCCAAAAACACTGCGGCGTTCGCTATGACCGATTAACGTGATAGTGGCACCGGCATCTTTGGCTTGAATAGGAGAAACAGCAGACGTAAATGCTCCTTTATCTTCCCAATGTACATCTTGGCAAGCTACCTGAATATCCGTATCTTTGGTAAGACGTGCGGTGATATTTAAAGCGGTGTAAGAAGGTGCTACAATAATTTCAGCGTTGTTTTTATTCCCTGCTTTAGCAAGCGCAGTAACTAAAGCGGCTGCCTCGGCGATAGTGTTGTGCATTTTCCAGTTTCCGGCAATGATAGGTGTTCTCATAGTGTGTAATATCCTCTTTGTGTTGAAATAGTACGGCAAATTTTCCGCTTGTGGGCGGAAACTCCCTCTTACATACTACCATAAAGCGAGCAAAATGAAAAGAGGGGGTATGACGACTGATGTTATGAATCGTAAATCGCAGAAAAACGGCAATAGAAAATTGTCGTTTTTCTTGCTAGTTAGGGCCAACCATTTGCCATATTAGAGCATCATCACTACGCCTACACGGCCCACTTACGGCGCAAATCTATCTCAAATCCGGCAAATCAGGCAATCATCAATGGGGTTAGTCTATGGCGGACGACTGATGTTAACTTCTATCATGCGCATAAACCGAGGACACAACGAGATCCTGAATCAAGTTCAGGATGACGTTCTAGAAGTGGCTTAAGCAGAATCAACCATTTTCCCTCTTTGTTTGTTGTTTGATTTGCTATAATAAAAATAACACAACATAAGTTGTGGGACAATTTTTTATTTTTAGACTTGCGATTGGTTCGCAGGACCTAAACGGTTTACACAATATCTAAAAATAATAGTTGGAGGTATAAACAGGGTCTGCAGCCTTGGTTATGCCGAATGTCCGCTACGCAAGTAGCGGGCTACGGCTGTTATTTTAGGGTTCTATTGTGTAAACTCAAATTAGCGGCCGTTTTTATCGGCCGGAAAAGGAGTTTTTCATGGAAGACCCTATTTTTTACCAAGCGCGTCCGGCCGGGCAAAAAATTTCACTGCGGGAAAAACAAGCCTTATTAAAAAAAATTGCTTGGTTAGAAGTTGAAGTGCAACAAATTCTCACGCATACAGACGCACTGGTGCAACGTTGCCGTAAAATGGGCATGGCGGTTCCGGCTATTTCTGCTTATTCTTTAAAACAATGTCCTTCTTTAATAAGGGGTTTACGAAACACCTTATCTAAAAAAGGCCGTTCCAATTAGGAACGGCCTAAAGCCACATTTATTTATCTTTTATTTTACAGCGGTTAAGCAGATTTTGTGTTTATCTGCCAATTCAACTACTTCTTCCAAATCTAACACAAGCGTTTTTTCGGCCTCAAACGCTAATACTTCAATACCGGCTTTGACGAGTGTTTCCACCGTTCCTTTGCCAAGGACGGGTAAATCGTACCGTTCATCTTGGTTAGGGCGGGCTACTTTGACGACCGCAACGGTAGATTTTTTTTCAGCTCCTTCGCGCACCAGTTCTCCGGCACGCAAAATACAACGGTCCGTTCCTTCCATCCCTTCTACCGCAATCACTGCATTTTGGCTGACTACGCACGTAAGGCCGATATCCATTCCGGCCAGTTTCTTGGCAATTTGAAATCCAAAATCAATCACTTTTTGTTCATCTGGGGTGGGTTTACGTTTGGAAAGTACACCGGCTGGCGGCATGAAATCTTCCAAAAACAGGGCGGAACTGGCAAATTCAATTCCGTCTTTTTTAAATTCGTCCATGACGCGGGAAAGGATATAATTGGTCTGCATATTTTTGAGCGTTGCCAAAAACTTAGCTCCGCGCAAATCCGGCATGATGTTGGAAAAAATGGAGGTATGTTGTACGCGCCCGGCCATGACGACGCGCGTAACCCCATGTTGTTTAAAAAATTGGATACACCCACCTAATTGGCCTAAGCGAAATAGCTCAAATACATTCGCGCACGTTTGGTAATCTTCCGCGCGTGCGTTCCCTTTTGCCCCGGCCACAAAGACTTCATAACCGTTTGCTTTGGCTTTTTGGGCGATATATACCGGCATTTTTCCTTCGCCGGCAATTAGACCGATTTTAGTCGTCATGATCCCTCATGGATAGTTTGGCAGCTGTAATGCCGCGCGAAGAATTTTTGCAAAAATCAATCATGTGTTGTACTTCGGCGCAAGGTTTAGCGGCTTCTAATTCGGCGCAAGCTTCGGCAAGCATTTTACCGCTGCGGAATAAAAATTTGAATGCGCGGCGAATTTCCAACATACTCTCGCGCGAAAGGCCGTTTCGGCGCATACCTACAATGTTCAGCCCCACTAAACGTGCGCGTTCCCCTTGTGCGATACAATAAGGAGGAATATCCTGCGGGGCCATTGTACCGCCGGAAACCATGGCCATCGTGCCGATACGGGCAAATTGATGGACGCCTACCATGCCGGAAATGACTACCCGGTCTTCAATCGTAACGTGCCCGGCAATCCCGGTGCTGTTAGCGATAATAATGTTACTTCCTAAATGGCAATCGTGCGCAATATGAGAGTTGGCCATTAACAGACAATTATTTCCAATGGAAGTTGGAGAATTCACATCTGTAGAGCGGTGAATTGTTACGCACTCGCGGATTTGATTCCCGTTACCCATGGTTACGCGGGTAGGTTCATCTTTATAAGATAAATCTTGGGGTTTTACACCGATAAAAGAGCTGGCAATCAGTTCATTATTGTCGCCCATAGTAGTATTTTCAATCACGCAGAACGGACCAATTTTATTGTTTTTTCCAATGGTTACATCCGGTCCGATAATCGTGTACGGACCAACGGTTGTGGAGGGATCAATTTTAGCACTAGGATCAATAACAGCTGTGGGATGAATGTTATTCATGGGAAATATCTCCTAAAATAAAATTAAGACAAGCCTGTACACATCTCTTGCCGTCTACATACGCTTCGGCATAGATTTTGGAAATTTTACCGAGACGTAAAATTTCAATCGGCATTTCCAGCGTATCTCCGGGTTTAACAATCCCCCGGAATTTGGCTTCTTCAATACTTAAAAAGAGTGGTGTCCCCGTACCTTTGGAAACAAACTGTATGGCAGCTGCTCCAAACGCTTGGGACATACTTTCCACGATAAGCACACCGGGCATTACCGGCAGCTTGGGGAAGTGGCCTTGAAAGTAATATTCTTCCGGCCGGACGTGACGAATCCCAACGTATTGTTTGCGAGGTTCTATCACGCGAACTTCATCTACTAGTAAAAACGGATCGCGGTGCGGGATACTTTTTTGAATAAAATCAGTTCCGTACGTTTCTTGCACAGGAAGTGTTAGCAGCGATTTTAGCGAGGTTGGTTTATTCATTTATTCTCCGTATTTGCTACTAAAATTTTAGCAAAAATTACGTTATGTTTATGCCCGCCGCACGTACAGGTGATTTTAAGGGGAGGGAGTTTATATCCTGTTAAGCTTAAATCTCCAATTAAATCTAAGAGTTTGTGGCGTACTAATTCGTCGGGGTAGCGCAGTTCATTGATAAATTTATCTTTCCCAACAATGACTGCATTTTCCAAATTCCCGCCTTTAGCAAGGCCGTGGGCTTTTAAGAAAGCAAGTTCCTCTTCAAAGCCAAACGTCCGGGCGCGCGCAATTTCGCGTTTGTAATTTTCCGGCGTAAATTCCAATGTATATTCTTGCCGGGAAACGAGCGGGTGTTTGTGTAAAAATAAAAACGTAAACGTTAGTTTATCGGCCGGCTCTGCGCTATAAGCAATATTTCCGCTGGTATAAGTAATTTTACGTGTAATGTCAAGAAGCGGTTGTTCGGATGCCAGTTCTTTAATCCCGGCTTTTTCAAGCGCGTCTACATAAACGTCGCTGGCTCCGTCTGTCACCGGTGGTTCCGGTCCGTCCATTTCTACGGCAACGTCCGTAATTCCCAGTGCGTGCAAGGCAGACAAAGCATGTTCTACGGTGCAGACTTCAGCTGTTTCATTTTTTAAATTTGTTCCGCGAAGTGTAGAACTCACAAAATTTGCCCGGGCGGGAATCGGTTTTGCACCGGGGATGTCGGTACGTAAAAAAGTGATACCGTTTTGTGCGGGTTTAAAGGTCATGGCAGAGGGAAGGCCGGTATGTAGTCCAATCCCTTTGACTTGCGTAGGATTAGCAATTGTTTTTCGCATAGATTAACGTCCTAATAGTTTTTTCAGTTTTCCCCAAACAGAAAGTTTTTGGGTTTCTTCCAGTTCTTTTTTAAAATTTTTAAATTCTTTATACATCTCCGGCAATTTTCGTTGAATGGCTAATAATTTAAAGGCTTCTTTTTGCGGCATAGCCGGGAAACCGAAATACGTTTTCCCGCTTTCTAAATCACCCATTACACCGGATTGTGCGCCGACTTGTACGCGGTCGCCGATTTTCATGTGTCCTGCCAAGCCTACTTGTCCGGCAAGTACGACTCCGTTGCCAATTTCAGTTGTTCCGGCAATTCCCACTTGTGCGCAGAAAATGCTGGCCTGGCCCACTCGTACATTATGACCTACTTGAACGAGATTGTCAATTTTAGTGTTGTCGCCAATTACAGTGCTGGAAAGTTTGGCGCGGTCAATGCAAGTATTTGACTGCACTTCCACATCATTTCCCAAAATAACGTTACCGATTTGTGGGATTTTTTGATGTCTGCCTTCGTGGAAGGTAAACCCAAAGCCGTCAGAACCAATAGTAGCACCTGCTTGTAAAATAACGTAATCTTTCAGCACGCAATCTTCGCGAATTACTACCTGCGGATACAAGCAGCAGTTTTTGCCAATGGTTACGTCCCGGCCGATATAGCATTGGGGGAAAATGATGGTATTATCTCCGATAGTCGCTCCGTCTTCAATAACAGTATATGCTCCTACACATACGTTAGCACCTAATTTTGCTTTTTCGCTAATCACAGCGGTAGGGTGAATCCCTGGCGTGTGTTTTTGGCGTTGGGCATCTACGTATTTCATCAAAAGGATAAAGGACCATTCCGGATTTTTGGCATACAAAAGTACTCCGGGGAAAGCAATTTCTTTTCCCTGGGCAGTTTCCGGGACAATCAAGGCGGAGGCTTTTAATTCGTTTAAATTTTCTGTTTTTTCTAAAGTGGTAATATAGC
>CACZKQ010000068.1 GCA_902781765.1 uncultured Elusimicrobium sp.
TATTGGTGGCTCAACAAAACGGTATCCAAAAGCAAGAAGTAGTATTAAAACCGTTAATTAAACAATGCGCTTCTAAGGCTATTGAATTAGAAGGCGGTATTTTTTCGGTATCCAGCCCGGAAAGCGACTCCACCAAAAAAGGTACTTTTGTGGAAATAGATTGTCCGGAGCATTTATCTTTACATGGCAGTGAAGAAATGTTGCGGTTATGCGTGCAAGAACTAATTGCCAACGCTATCAAATTTAACAATAAATTAGAAAAAATTATTAAAGTACAAGGTACGAATCATGGAGATTGCATTTCCATTTCCGTACGTGATTACGGCACCGGAATCCGCCCCCATGACGTAGACCGTATCTTTGAGACTTTCTATCAGGTAGATGACGATTTTACCGGTCAAGTCAGCGGGTGGGGATTGGGACTCCCGATGGTCAAACGCATTGTAGAATTACATAACGGTTCTATCAGCGTCGTTTCGGACCGGGGACTAGGCTCTATCTTTACGGTCAATTTCCCAATTTTATGAACGCAGAAAAAATACTTTCGGATTTATCTTCCCACGCAGATGCCTTGCGCACATTAGTCTTAAATGCTTGCGAAGAATTGGGAACCTTGCAAAAGCGACTTGAACAAATTGTGCAACAATTACGTAAAAATATTGAAGTCCGCGATCAAAACTTCGCTACCGATTTTAATAGTTTTTGCCATAAACTTCGGCAACAGTTAGATCAATGGGAACCGGAATGGACCCAAAAAAGAGCTACCGCGCGGGAAGTAAAACCGGCACAATGGTCCGCCGAATTAGTCCTAGCTGCCAAAGGGCTAAATAGCCAGGCAAGAGCACTTTCGCGCGCGAATGATGAATTTACCACCGCTTACAGTGCCTTTATACGCACCTATAAAAATTTTACAGCGGCCAAATTAAATGTATTTTTACTTACTTCTTGCCAGACTGATGCGGAAAATTGGACTTCAAAAATTCTCTTTTTAGCTAGAGAAATTACCAAATATACCGAAAAAAACAGGGGGAGATATGTTCGCGGATAAATCTACGCACTATTACTTAAAAACCAGTGCCATTTGTTTAACTATTATTGCCGCCGGAGTAGTAACTGCTTTTTTGGTTTACACAAGAGCTTTACTCATTCCGTTGGTCATTTCTATATTTCTCTACACCATCTTAGCTCAAATGACTTTACATTTAAAGCAACACTTTCATTTTCCTTCTTGGCTTGCTTTAACTGTTTCTATTCTGCTGGGTATCTTATTTTTTACGGCAGTTATCCTATTTACAACCAGTTCCGTAGGAGATTTTTTAAAGGGAGCCGAAGTATACCGGCAAAATTTAATTACCACCATTACCGATCTTTCTACCCGGTTAGAACCCCATGGAATTAAATTGGACCAAAATTTTTTGGAAAGTTATCTGCGTGAATTGCCTGTTTTTGATTGGCTTAAAAATATGGGCGGGCGGTTATTTTCCGTCATCTCCAACATTACGCTTATTATCTTATTCATGACGTTTTTCTTATTTGGCAGTAAACGGACACGTCCCGTTACCAATCCGGCCATTAAAGAAATGTTGGCAAACGTGTCTGTGTACTTATCTGTTAAATTGATGGCCTCCCTGATTACCGGGATTATAGCAGCGACTATTTTACTAGGATTCCAAGTAAAATTGGCGGTTTTATTCTCGCTATTTGTATTTCTCTTGAATTTCATTCCCAGCGTAGGGTCCATGTTAGCGGTTTTACTGCCGATACCCGTATTATTTTTACAATATGGTTTTAGTACTCCGTTTTTTATCGTGCTAGGCCTGTTGGCAGCTACCGAATTTATTATTGGCAACCTTATAGAACCGCGTTTTTTGGGAGAAGGTATGGATTTACATCCTGTTACGGTAGTGGCTTCCTTAATTTTTTGGACATTGGTTTGGGGAGTACCCGGTGCATTTTTGTCCGTACCCATTACCGCTTCGGTGAAAATTGTGCTTAGTAAAATTAAACACACACGCGTAGTAGCCGAATTTTTAGCAGGCAGATTACCCCACTAAATAGTACTTAAAAAACCAACCCCCGGCTTATAGGCCGGGGGTTTTTAGTAGTGTATTTAAATTTAGTTAAGCCAATTCTCAAAATCAGCACTAGGGAGCGGTTTGGAATAGAAATATCCTTGCGCGATATCACAACCAATTTCACGCAAGAAATCCACTTGCTCCTGAGTTTCCACTCCTTCCGCAACCACTTTTACACGAAGGGATTTAAGCATTTCTACCACACCAATAATTACCCGTTTTGAATTTTCATTTTCGTTAAATCTAGCCAAAAATTCCTTATCCAACTTGATACTATCAAACTGTAAACTTTTAAGTACATTCAAGGAAGAATAGCCCGAACCGAAATCATCCATAGACACCGCAAAACCCTTGTTATGTAATCCACGGACTACATTTTGTGCAAGCGCTACGTTATTTAAAATGACGCTTTCGGTTAATTCCACTTCAATTAAATCGTGCGGAAGGCGGTATTTGTCCAAGATACGCGTCATCTGCCGAATGTAACGAGAATCATTAAGATGCTGCCGCGAAAAATTAACCGATATAGGAACCACTTTTTTCCCTTTTTGTTCCCAATTAGCGATGGTTTTAACCACTTGTTCTAAAATAAACATGTCTAATTTTAAAATAAATCCGTTGCGTTCAAACAGAGGAATAAATTCATCCGGGCGCACCAGCCCACGCGCCGCATCATTCCAACGGACCAAGGCTTCAGCCCCGCGAAGTTTACCATTTTTAAAATCACATTTAGGTTGAAAAAATACTGCAAAATCACCTGATGCTAAAGCATTTTCCATTGAATTTTCAATTTGCCGTTCATTCACAATACGCCAACGGTCTTTTGAATCATAAAATTGAATTTTATCGGTAGCATCATGTTTGGCGTTTTCAAGAGCCAGATGCGCCCGATCCAACATAATAAAAAAGGGAATATCTTCGGTAATTTCATAGATTCCAAAAGCAGAATCAACCATCAAACAAGCATCATTGGCTGTACAGTCACGACGGATTTGCGTAGCTAATTTATTTAAACGAGAACGTAATTCACTGCGGTCCTCATATCCTAAAAGTAATATAAAGTTATCTGCGGTAGAACGGCAGAAAGTTTCCCCCACTTGCAGATTTTCCCGCAAGATATTTGCCACCCGTTGCAACACCAAATTACCGCGTTCATATCCATAAAGGTCGTTAATTACCTTAAATTTTGTAATATCAAAAATAACCAACGCCGCCCCTTGGGTTAATTGCTCTAAATGCTCGGGGAATATCTGGCTCATTCGTGCCAAATTGTGCGCTCCGGTTAAAGAATCTACAAAAGCAGTTGTAAACAGACGCTGATTATTATAAGCGCGCAAGCGTAATAAATAGCCTACCAACAACACAAAAATCGCAAAAATAAAAGCGAACAACCCTAAAGATATCCATGTTAATATACGCGCTTGCTTTTCTACTGCAGCCGTCGGCAACACCGAAACCAAATACCAGTCGTTAACGGCTAGCGGATACCCATACACAAAACGCCGCTCTTTGTATATTTGATAGCGTAAAAAAGTGGCTTGGCCCAAACGAACATCTTCTTGAAATTTTCCAAACCGTTCCCGATCAATAAATTGAGCTTTTTTAAGTTCTTGAAATAAATTTTCAAAAGGAATTTCCCGGCCACTTACTTCCACATTTCCCTGAGAATCCACTACAAAAGCAAAACTGGTTTCTGTTCCAATAGGAAGGGTTAAAATGCGCTGATATCGCTCCAGCGGCAGAATAGCAAACAACACGCCGATAGGTTTATCGTTACTGTGTAAAATAGCGGCTGACACTAAAACAGAGTTTCCACCTTCCGGGTCCGGCCGACGGTCTGATAAGAAAATTTCTTTTTCTAACGTGTTACCCAAAATGTATTGTACCCATTTTGCATCAAGCGGTTTATTTTGGAAAGAAAGCACTTTTCCGTCTAACGTGATAATCCCTAAATCTTTGAAATGGTTGTATTTGGCCTGTAGTTGTAAGAACTGAGTTAACGCCGGCGGATTTTTCCAGGGATAAGCATCTTGCACCGTAATAGCAATCGTGTTGACTACTTGTTGGTCTGAGGCTACGGCCTCGTTAAAATCAAGCGCCGTATCTTTACCGGCTACTTCAATTTGAACCGTTACCTCTTTCTCCAGCATACCTTGGACATATTGCCAATAGCACACCACCCCGGTAGAGAGCAAACACGCTCCCACCAAAAACCAAATCAAAAAGATATGAAACGAAAGCCGGCGAATAACCCCTCCTAGGCCCGTCCTTGCGGACTGGGCGACTCCATTTGCTGCTTGCGGAAAAACCCTAGCGTTTGTTGCGAGTAAGCAAAAAACGGATAAAACGGATGCTCCGGTTTACGAAGTGCTTGCTCTTCAAATTCAATATGAAATAATTTCGTTTTGGAAACAGCAAATAAACGTACATGTTGCACACTAGACGGAGGCGGTAAGGCACTCCCGCTAGCAAGTGCTGTCATTTGTTCCGTTAATTTCCCCG
The DNA here is from genome assembly GCA_902781765.1 of uncultured Elusimicrobium sp. Classification (GTDB taxonomy): domain Bacteria; phylum Elusimicrobiota; class Elusimicrobia; order Elusimicrobiales; family Elusimicrobiaceae; genus Avelusimicrobium. The sequence goes on from CACZKQ010000068.1 coordinate 4,578, forward strand.
CATATGCTAACATATGCGCAGCTGCATCTTGCAGTGCCTCATTTCCATGACCACCGATTATCCCCCCAAGCCCACTAGGACTATTGTTTTCCACATATAAGCTGCTATCTCCCAACGAATTAGTCGCTAGAAATAGATGTTTTATTTGTTCTTCATCTTTTAAAGCCATCTCTATTCCGGCAACACACACCCCGTCCGGGCCCACCTCAATAATCCCTTTCCGGTTTTCTAAGTTTTTAACGTCTAACCAGAAACTACGCATATTTAAATAAGCTTTTTTCATAAAACTCCCCCGTTTACATCTTATCATTTTTTCTTCCCCTATTTTACTGCAAAAACAAATTAGACGAATTCCTTTTTTTGGGGTATAATAAATAAAAGAACTTTGGGGGGTGCTTTATGACGAAAAAAGGCAGAGCCGTAATTTTGATGATGGACTCTTTCGGAATAGGCGGGGCGGAAGACGCCCAAAAATTTAATGATCCGGGTGCTGACACGCTAGGGCATATTATCTCTGAACGCGGTCACTTAAATATACCTAATTTAACCCAATTAGGGTTGCTAAAAGCCGCCCAAGCCTCTACCGGAAGCGAAGTGCACGTCGGCCCTTTATCGAATACCACCTTACAAATACCTTCCAAATACGGTTTTATGCGGGAAATAAGCCACGGGAAAGACACTTCGTCCGGCCATTGGGAAATGGCCGGATGTCCGGTCATGTTTAATTGGGGTTATTTCCAACCGGATTATCCTTCTTTCCCTCAAGAATTGGTAGATAAAATTTGCCAAGAAGCAGGACTGCCGGGGATCTTGGGGAATAAAGCCGCTTCCGGCACGGTTATTATTGACGAGCTGGGAGAAGAACATATCCGGACCGGGAAACCGATTTGCTATACGTCGGCTGATAGTGTTTTCCAAATTGCCGCCCATGAAAAATACTTTGGTTTAGATAACTTATACCGTGTCTGCGAAATTGCCTTTAAGCACGTGGCCCCTTATCATATTGCCCGCGTGATTGCGCGCCCGTTTGAAGGGGAGCATAAGGGCGAATTCAAACGTACTAAAAATCGACATGATTATTCGGTTCCGCCTCCAAACCCCACCGTTTTAGATAGTATAAAAAATGCGGGAGGGCAGGTAATCTCCGTCGGGAAAATAAGCGATATCTTTGCCAAGCAAGGCATTACTAAAGCCGTTAAAGCATCCGGACTTGAAGAACTATGGAATGTAACTTTAGCCGAAGCCCAACATGCACCGGATTTTAGTGTAGTATTTACGAACTTTGTGGATTTTGATATGACCTGGGGCCACCGGCGCGACGTGGAAGGATATGCTAAAGGGCTTGAATATTTTGACTCGCGCCTTCCCGAACTAGCCGCGCAAATGGAAGAAAACGATATTGCCTTTATCACTGCCGACCACGGTTGCGACCCGACGTACAAAGGCACCGACCATACGCGCGAACATGTGCCTGTAATTCTATTTGGTAAACAGGTAAAACCGCAATTTATTGGCGGACGGGACACGTATGCAGACCTTGGGCAGACGCTTGCTGATTACTTTAAGTTACCATCATTAAAATACGGAAAAAGTTTTTTGGATAAGTAACAAAAACCCCGTACCAAATACTCCGGGGAAATTCCCCGGAGTATTCGTTTCTCAGTTTCTCATAGTCCCCAAGAACTAAAACAACCTGCTTGACCGGAAGTTAAACATTTTTCCCAATTAGCATCATTATCCGCAATCACTTCACACCATGGTTTTGATTTGTCATTATTAAAGATACAAACACCTGCTTTTTTGCCGTCTTTATATCCCCTTAATTCTGCTCTATTTGAACTATAACTACCATCATCTGGTAAATATGCGTCTATGCTCCAAAAAGTAGATTCAATATAGGGAAGTGGCGAATGCCAATATTTTCCTTCACACTCTCCCGTTGTTGGAGAATTAGTACAGTACGAAGTTAAGTCAATATCTAATTCTTGCCAAGAAGAAGGGATAGAAAAACCATTTTCCATCGTATAAATATCCATTGCTTGTTCATATGCCTTTAGAAAACTTTTTACTTCCGTAGCACGTGCCTTTGCAACCGCTTTATTATATTGCGGTAAGGCCACGCTGGCCAAAATACCAATAATTAAAACTACTACCAGGAGTTCTATTAGCGTGAAACCTCTTTTGTTTAAAAAAGAGTGGTCACCCTGAACTTGTTTCAGGGTCTTGTTGTTACTATGGATAGATGCTGAAACGAGTTCAGCATGACGGCCTTTTTTAAAACAATCGTTATTTATACCCGTTTTTGCTTGATTACTTGTCATTTAAATCTCCTTAGGGTAAAAACACCCTTCTTATATTATACATCAAAAAAAAAAAACGATTTCTTCTTTTTTATTTAACGACAATAGAAGCGGCCCAAAAGGGGCTTGACAAGGTTTTTCAAAAATAAAAAATTCTACCAAATAAATTTTGGAAAATTGTTTCGCTAGAAC
>CACZKQ010000069.1 GCA_902781765.1 uncultured Elusimicrobium sp.
TGGACCACTTGATAGGGAAGGACAGGAACACCGGCTTCCCGGGCAACCAACTTGGAAATTTCCTTATCCATTCCCATAGAAGACGCCAATACTTGGCACCCCACATACGGCACATCCAAGGTTTCCAAAAAGCCTTGCATAGTGCCATCTTCACAATTGGTGCCATGTAAAACCGGGAAGAAAACATCTGCCTTTAGCTGCCAAGTACCGTCAAAGGATTGCAACGTAACCCCCTCCTTTAACACAGGGGTAATCGGCTTATCGTGCGGAGTTTTAGGGCCACAATTTTGTTGCAAAAACCAATAACCTTGTTTATCAATAAACACCGGGTAAATTTTGTATTTATCTGTCTTGGCCGCTAAAAGCCGGCAGACGGTCTGCGCACTATGAATGGAAACTTCATGCTCGGTAGATTTTCCGCCATACAAAACAACTACTTGTAAGCACATATTGATTCCTTTAAAAAGGCCTGAGTGATATCAGGCCGGTAAATTTTATTTATCCTCTCTAAAAAGCGACCACTTCATCCGCCCAATAAAACTATCAGTTTTTTCCAAAAAATCCTCGCCGTCAAACACGGACTCCGGCTGAGGAACAGGTTTGGCCACTTTAATTTCCGGCAAATCAGCAGAAGTAGTTACACTCGCTTTTGCACGTTCAGTAACTGTTACGGGGCCGTCAAATGAAGCTTCCTCTTTTTGCGAATAAATCGTTTGTTTGGCAGATGCTTTCTCCTGCGAAGCAGGTTCCACAGGTTGCTCCTTTACCGGAGCTTCCGGCTTTTCGGGAGCTTTATGCGCTATCTCCGCCTGCGCTTTTGCTTCTTTCCCTTGAACCAAGCGAGCCGCCAGCAAAGTTGCGCTTTGATTACGCAATTGTTTGTTTTCTTCATGGAGAGCGGCTTTTTCATCCATTAAGAACTTCGTTTTTTGTTCAAAATTTTGTGCTTGTTTAGCCAAAGATTCCTTTTCGTCAGCTAGTTGTGCTACTTTGGCTTGGGCAGAGTTTTTCTCTTTCATCAGCGCAGCATTAGCCTGTGTAAGCTCTTCTACTTGAGCTTCTACCGTTTGCTTGGCGTGCGCCAACGCCTCACTTCGGGTAATGAGCACTTCACGGTCTTGCTCGGCAGAACGGGCGCGCATTTCGTAGGAAACTTTTTCTCCTTCCCAACGCGTTTTTTCTTCGCTAAGTTGCGTATTTTGCTCTGCAAGGGTTTGATTTTGTTGACCGAGCACTTCAATTTTCTGCTTAAGTTGGGCAATCACCGCATCATTTTGGTTGATTTTATCCATTAGCTCTTGGAAATTCTTTTCCAAGAGTTCTTTTTCTCCGCGCACACTTTCCAATGCTTTTTGCGCAGACTCTAACTGATTGCTAAGCTCGTCCCGTTGAGCTTCCAAGGTGCGTAAGCGCTCGGAAAATACATTCAGTTGCTGTTTAGAAACCGCATTATGATTTTGCTCCAGCTCAGTTATTTTTTCTTTGAGCATAGCGACTTCGTTTTCTTTTTCTTTCAACCGAGCTAAAGCCTGTTCCTTTTCTTGGGCCGCCCGTTGCAATTTAACATTCTGCGCACGCAAAGACTCTATTTCTTCCACTTGTTTCATACAAGTTGTAGAAATTTCTTGCAATTGCGTTTCCAAACTACTTACTTTCTGCTCATATTCCTGGCGAATAGAAATAATGCGCCCTTCAAAGTTAAACGATTTAAATTTTTCTTCAGTAGCGGTGAGTTGTTCCCTTAAGGATAAAATTTCTTTGGCTTGTTCGGCCGATTTCTTAAGAGCGGCCATTTTTTCTTGTTGCACTTTTTTAATTTCGCGGTCTAACGCGCTATTAACTGCTTTTAATTGGGAAGCTTTTTGATGTAAACTGGCAATAATGCGCTCGCGCTCCTCTTGCGCGGCACGTTGGCGTTGCGCTTGAAAAGCACGATACGTTTCCGGTTCATACTGGTACATATCGGCGGGTACCGGCGAAAACGGACGGGGAGCAGTATCAAAACTGCGTTGCACATCAGCGGTCGGGAAAGTCGGCGAGTAAGAAGACTGTACGCGGGCTAGATTTTCCACGCTGGCTTTTAAATTGGCAATCGTACGAGACAAATGTTCTATAAATTCGTCCCGGTCTTTTTGGTTGGAAATTGCTTCCCGCTGGCGGGCAAGTTCGGCTAAAATTAACTGGTTTTGTCCGTTAGCGGCATCAAAGCGAGCTTCCAGCTCTTCAATTTTTTGTTCTAATTGTTCAAAAGTTTTTTCGTATTGCACCGATTTAGACGGAGCCGCTTGGGGGGCAGACGGCTCTCCCCCCTCTACATGTTCCGAAGAGGAAAAAGCCGGTTCTTTAAATTTTTCCAAAAATTGCGCCAAATCTGCGCGCGTATTCAAGGAATTATTCTGCAAATCCATGAAAATCTCCGCCGAAAATCTCTACATTAAATTTAACCACAAATACAGGCTTACTGTCAACTGATTTTAAGACGATAAAGAGATTTACCGCAATAACTGCTGGCGAGCCGCACCTACCAAATAAAAAGATCCTGTGCATAGTACCGTGTGCGAAAGCTCACCGGCTAGGCAAAGGGCCGCTTGCAAATCCGGCTCAAAAGTGATGCCCGTGCGCGTTAAAAAACGGGACAGTTCCGCTCTTCCCGCCGCGCGTGCAGAAGGTGGTTGCGTCACAATAATCTGTTGAAAGTGCGGCACAAGCAGTTCAAGCATTTTTTGATAGTCCTTATCTTTCATAAACCCGCACACGAGCGCGGCATTTTTGGCGTACGGCGTTTGTTGCCAAAAATTCACGAGGGCCGCCACCGCTTGCGGATTGTGCGCGCCATCTAAAATAAAGGTTTTTTCCCCCTTTTTAATAACTTCAAACCGCCCGGGCAGTTGCACCGTTACAAACGCGGTTAAAATAGCATCTTCCGACACCTGTAAAAAACGCAACACCTGCCACACCAAACACGCATTCACCGTTTGAAATTGGCCCATTAAATGCAAGGGATAAACATTTTTTTCTTTTTTAATAAGAAAATTTCCGCACGAAACATCTACACCCGCCGGCGAAAACGGCTCGCCCTCGCGCACAAAATAAACCGGGCTTTTTTGTGCGGCGGCCGCTTGCTTAATAATTTCACGCGCTTGCGGAGAAACAGGGCCGCAAAATAACGGCACCCCGGGCTTACAGATACCGGCTTTTTCGGCGGCGATTTTCTCCACGCTGTCCCCTAAAATTTGTATATGGTCCAAGCCGACAGACGTAATCACACTCGCGCGCGGCAAACAAACATTGGTTGGGTCCTTGCGCCCGCCAAGTCCTGTTTCCAAGACGGCGTACTTGCATTTAGTTTCGGCAAAATAAATAAACGCGGCCGCCGTTAAAATTTCAAAAAAATTAAGCGGCTCTTGTTCCACCGCCAGCACACGTCGCACACAGAGTGCAAAATCGTTTGGTGAAATTTCGTTGCCGTTTACCGTAATCCGTTCCGTTGGGCTCACTAAATGCGGCGACACAAAAAGCCCGGTCCTATTCCCCGCGCACGTCAGTGCGTGCGCCAAAAGCGTACACACAGAACCTTTGCCGTTTGTGCCTGCTACGTGGATAATTTGAAAGGAATTTTGCGGATTATTTAGGCGCGCTAAAAGTTGCGAAAAAGCGCAAAGCCCCGCGCCAAAACCGGGGCCTTGCCTAGCGGAAATTTGCGAAAAAATGTCGTTAGAAGTCATTTTTATCGGGATTGAAACGCACGATGTCTGCACCGAGTGCGGTGAGTTTCTGCTCCAAATTTTCGTAGCCGCGGTCAATGTGATACACGCGCTCCACTTCCGTTTCGCCCTCAGCGCAAAGCCCCGCCATCACGAGCGCAAACCCGCCGCGCAAATCGGAAGATTGCACGTGCGCCGCGGACAATTTTTTGACGCCGGTTACGCGCGCGATACTTTTTTCCGTTGCGATATCGGCTCCCATGCGAACGAGCTCCGGCGCGTGCATAAAGCGGTTTTCAAAAATATCTTCGTCAATTTCCGCTGTTCCTTCGCACAGCGTCATCAGCGTCATCCAAGGGGCTTGCAAATCGGTCGCAAAACCGGGGTAGGGCGCTGTACGCACGCGAAGTGCTTTAATGGGACCGTCGTACGGATGAACGCGCACGCTATCGTCGGTAATAGTGAGCGTAAAGCCGGCTTCTTGCAAATCGTCTAATAAAATGGAGTTGTGTTCCGGCACGCAATGTTGAACGGTAACATCTCCGCGCGTAGCGGCAGCGGCTAAAATAAAAGAGCCGGTTTCAATGCGGTCGGCTACCACCGTATGCTCCGCACCGTGCATCACGTGCTGACCGCGAATGACCAAGCGGCCTTTGTCGTCGGTATAAATAGCCGCACCCATTTTATTTAAAAACGCAATTACATCGTCTACTTCCGGCTCTTTGGCGACGTTTTCTAGCACTGTTTCGCCGGGAATTAAACACGCACACATCAAGAGATTTTGCGTTGCGCCGACGCTGGGAAAGCGCAGCACAATTTTAGCCGGGCTTAATTTTTGCGCGGAAATAATCACGTTGCCGGCTTTCGTTTCGCACGTGGCACCTAGTTTTTCAAATCCTTTTAAGTGAATATCTACCGGGCGCACGCCAATCGCGCAACCGCCGGGGAGCGGAATTTCCGCTTTTTTAAAGCGTGTTAAAAGCGGCCCGGCCACCCAAAAACTAGCGCGCATTTGTTTGACGAGCTCATAAGGCAAATTATTTTTTAAAGGGCCGTTTGCGGTAATGGTAACGGTGTTATTTTTATACTCCACTTTTTTGCCCAAATATTCCAAAATTTTTAGCGTGGTACGCACGTCGCGCAAGTTGGGAACGCGGTGCAAAACACAAGTTTCGTCGGTGAGTAACGTGGCCACTAAAATAGGGAGCGCGGCATTTTTACTGCCGCTGATTTCCACACTGCCTTGTAATTTTTTCCCACCGTGAATTTTAAACCGATCCATAAAAACTCCTTCAATTTAATTTCGTTGCGCCAACACAAAACGCTCTATTCCCACTATATCTTTTTTGACGGTGGCACGCCAGCCAATTTCGCAAAGCCCACGCGCAACAGCCGCCGCTTGCCCTTTGCAAAGTTCTAACGCAAGCGTTCCGCCGGGATTCAAATAGCTATCCGCCGCGTTGCAAATTTCGCGCACTACATCTAATCCGTCCGCGCCGCCGTCTAGCGCTAGACGCGGCTCGCAAAGCACTTCGCGCGTTAGCGTGTCCACAATTTCCGTTGGGATATACGGCGGGTTGGAAACAATTAAATCGAACGTGCCTTGCACATTTTCCCACACGTTACTTTGGAGTAAATGCACTTGTTCCTGACGGCGAAATTTTTGCACATTTTGTTGGGCGACCGCAAGGGCTTTAGCGGAAATATCCGCCGCCAAAATTTGCGCTTTGGGGAATTTAGCCGCAAGTGCCAGCGCAATACATCCGCTCCCGGTGCACATATCCAGCACAGTAAGCGAGGATTTTCTATCAAAAAGCGCGCTGACAAGTTCTACAAGTTCTTCCGTTTCCGGGCGCGGAATCAGCACGTCGGGCGACACAATAATATCCATGCCGCAAAACGGCTGATAACCCACAATGTGCGCCAGTGGTTCGCCGGCGGCTTTGCGCGTTAGGTAGCGAGAAAAAATATCTTTTTCTTGTGCGGAAAGTTCATACTCCGGGTGTGCAAGTACCCACGTGCGAGATACATTTAACACGCACGCCAAAAGCCACTGCGCGTTAGCCTCCGGTTCGTCGGAATTGGCGGCGGATAACTGCAAAACTGCCTGCGAAAGAAGTTCGGATACTTTCATTAAATTTGCAGATTTTTGAGTTTTTGCTCTACGCGAAACGCGCGCAAATCTTCCAAAATCGGCTCAATGTTTCCGGCCATAATTTCCATAATGTTATGGTAGGAAATATCGGTGCGGTGGTCGGTTACGCGGCTTTGCGGAAAGTTATACGTGCGGATCTTTTCCGAGCGGTCGCCGGTACCGACTTGGCTTTTGCGCTCGTCGTAAATTTCCTTATTGCGTTTTTCTTCTTCAATTTGGTAGAGTTTAGCGCGAAGCATAGCCATCGCTTTTTCGCGGTTGGCCCCTTGGTGGCGTTCCTCGCGGCAGGAAACGACAATGCCTGTGGGTTTGTGCAAAATGCGAACGGCCGTTTCCACCTTATTGACGTTCTGCCCGCCGGCCCCGCCGGAGCGGCACGTTTCCATTTCCAAATCTTCGGGGCGAATTTGAATATCAATTTCTTCGGCTTCCGGCATAATGGCTACGGTAACGGTAGAAGTATGCACGCGGCCCGACGTTTCCGTATCCGGTACGCGTTGCACGCGGTGCGTGCCCGCTTCCATACGAAGCCACGAGTACGCGCCGTCCCCCTTGATAAACATACTGACGTATTTGCAACCTTTTAACCCGGTGGGCGTATATTCCAAAATTTCCGTACCCCACCCTTTGGTTTGCGCAAAATGTTGGTACACGCGCAGAAGTTCGGCCGCAAACAGGGCCGATTCTTCGCCGCCTGCGCCGGGGCGAATTTCCAAGTAAATGTTTTTGGAGTCGTTGGGATCCGGCGGGATAACTAAAATGCGAAGTTCTTTTTGCAAAGCGGGCAATTTTTCCTCTAATTCGGCCAGTTCGTCCGCGGCCATTTTAACAAGCTCTTTATCTTCGCCCGCTTCAATCATCGCGCGGTCGTCCGCGATCGCCTTTTCCACTTGGGAAATTTCTTGTTCCTTTTCAATAATGGGTTTTAAAAAAGCGTGGCGTTTGGCTTTGGCGGCTAAATCGGCCGCGGACAAATTACCGCTGGAAAGCGCACTTTCCAACTCGTTAAATTCGGCAATATATTTAGATGTATCCATAACTTGTTTCCCTTACAAAAAAAGAGCAGACA
>CACZKQ010000070.1 GCA_902781765.1 uncultured Elusimicrobium sp.
AATAATTTGTTGTTTTGCGGCGAGAAATTCCGTATTGTTTTCCAGCCCCAGCCGGATAGCATTTTCCAGCGATAAATCGTCATTGATTAAACTAGAAAAACGCAGTCCGTACTCTTTCTGGGCACAGGCCGGCAACACTCCTAAACAAATCGCTATGCAGATTAAAAATAGACGTTTCATTTGACTTCCTTATTTTCGGATTGTTTCTTAATTTCGGCTTCCACGCGGTCCATCATTTTGTTAAATTCGTCTTGTAATTCCGTAAATTGATCGCCTGCACGCAAGTGTACCCGTTGCGAGAAATCTCCTTTCGCGATATTTTTACAGGTTTGTTCAAAGCGGTATACCGGGCCAGCCATTTTGTGGGACAGAATTGCCGAAATCAGCACGACAAATAATAAATAAATGACGATTTTGTAGAAAAAGGAAGATACGATAGGTAAAAACTGATCGTAAATGGGTTGTACCAAAACGGGATATTTATCAAACAGATCATTAAGCGTGGCGGTTAATTCCAACGTCATAATTGCTAAACCGCATAATACGCTTAAAATAATCAGCAACATATAACGCACTTGCAATTTCTTTTTGATAAAGATCGTGCGCCGTTTTAGAGTTGGTTGTTTAGGAGCGGTGGGTGCTAGTTCTTGTTCCATGGTTCCTCGTTAAAACGTAGTTACGTAACGGAGTTGTAAAATCCGTTCGCTTTCATGCCCGCGTCCAATACGGCGAGCGGCGGCATCCAACGATAACGAAGGATGTAGATAAAATCGCAATCCGGCATTCCAACGGGAATCGCGGACGTTGTGGATATTATCCCATTCCATAAGGACGCTTACTTGGTCCAGTACCGTATAAAACATTCCGGCAAAACCACAGAATTTGTCAAAATCAAAGTCGGATAAATTTACCCCGGCAGATGCGTGTAATCCGGGGACGATAACTTCACGTGTTAAGGCCAGGTAGCCGCCTTTGCGGTCGTCCATGTATTTTTTAGTACGCGTATAGTGGCGGTCTTTGTTGTATCCGTATCCATAACGTCGTCCGTCATACCCAATGGCGATAGCTGGCAAATACAAATTTCCGTCATAAACTTTCCACTTGGCTTGGAAATCCGGGTTTAATACTCTTACGGAGGAGGAAGAGCCTAATAGTTCGTGGGCCGCTAACGATACGCCGATATTGATTCGTGGATAAACTCCAAAATCAATGGTTTCCATCACTGTTCCGTGTTCATAAGCGCGTGTTTGAAAGGAAGTTTGGTAGCGGTCCAGCGCGTGAGCGGTAGGGACATCAATTAACGTTGTTTGAACGCTAATAGGATCGCCTTCGGCCGCAAATGCAGAAAGGGACAATAATAACAAACCGAATAAAATACTTAATTTATAATACTTCATAAAATCTCCTTAGTGAATAAATTGCCGGACATCTTTTACTTCCGGACTTACAACATAGCGAGTATTGTGAATATAAATGCCTTCCCTGGCGGGAACAAAATCATTTCGGTCGCGCGGAAAAGCTAAATCTACAATTCCCTGATTTACCCGGGAATTATTGGTAACGATACCGATATTCCAGCGGTCTGTTTGTTCTTGGTTAAAGGGTTCTTTTGGGTTCCAGTAATTACGCAATAAGACTGTGCCGGTCGGTAATTCTTCCGCGCCGACGGGTTGCGTTTTCAAAATAACCTGTTTCGTCCAGCGCGCTTGGCCTTTGCAAGGGCCATTGGTAAAAGTAACTTTGTAATAATCGTTATTATTAGAAGGACGTTTATTTAATTTTGCCAGTGAATACGTAGCATACGGTTGCCCTTCGTTTAAGCAGGCCGCAAAAACGTGCGTATTGATAAAACTTTCATAATCCTGTTTGTTATCGGTGCGGTTGTAGGGGGAATTTTTATGTTGGCAAGCAATTAGACAAACTATAAAACTCAGTGCAATCAATGCTGTCAATTTTTTCATAGAAAGACTCCTTTTTTTCTAGTGCTGGGAATAGACTAAAATCTACTCTTCCATTATACTCGTTTTTGGAGGAAATGGGAATAATTTTTATAAGTAAAACTTCCCGGATGTAAGCTTGGGAAGTTTTTAGGTTGCATCTTATACGCAAAAAACCCCGGCATTAAAACCGGGGTTAAAAAGTTAGGGGAGAGACACAACAGGAACTTTCCCTGTTTTAGTAAAGTCTTTTATTTTTTCGTCCGTTTCTTTTTGTATTTGTTGGGCCATGGGTTTAACGGCATTGTACGTACTTTCCTCGTTAGCCATACGGCGGATATCAGCTACTATCTTTTGCACAAACACAGAGGAAGCAATCATGGCATCATTTAGTTTTTGGGCTCGGTCCTTGGTGGTTGGGTTTTCTTTGGCATCTACCACACTGTTATTTTCTTCATAGAAAATATAGGGATCTCCCAAGTCTTGGCTAAGCTGCCAAGCAGTGGGTGCGGACTCGGCAAAAATGGCACGCCCTTGTTGGATAATTTGATTCTTATCGGTACCATTTTGGTGTCCTTGTTTGATGACGTCTTTATTGATTTGCTGTATTCGACGCAATTCTTCAATATCAACCAGGACATAAGGAGTGTGGGTATTTTCGGCTAACGTGCGGGTTTGTTGCCGTGTTTCATCTGTTGCGTCCGGGGGGAGCTTATCTAGCTGTTCTTGAACAAAATCACGGTCTAATAATACTGTATTTTTGTTGACGTACGCTGCAAACTGAACCCCGCTGGCTGTTACGGTTTCTTCCAACCGAGGCGTCGGGTGATTAGCCGGGTTATCCTCCGATGGATTCGTCTCCGTCGGATTTACCTCCGGCGGTACGTAGCCTGCTACCCAATAGCATGGGTTTTGGTTCGTACAATTCTTATTAGCTAACATAAATTGATATTTGTCAGCAGTCATCTTTTGTTCTGCGGCGTTCTTGTCTTGTGGGGCGGGGTCTTCCTCGTTTCCCTGTAATAGTTCTAACTGTTCAGCTAGCTTAAGCGGGTCCGCTTTTGAAAGCACGAGCATAACAGGCGCATTCGGGAGATTCTTACCTACTTGTTGGCGAAATCGTTCCTGGTTTTCTAAACGGGTCTGTTGAACATCTGTGGTATCTAGCCCCGGATTACACTCGGGGGATATAAAAGCACTCTTTGCAAGGGAGCAGCCTTCTACAACTTTATCGAGGATATCCGTTGCTGGTTTTCCTTGAGCCAGTTGTAACAAATGTTGTGATAAATGATCGTCAAAATATTGTTTGTATTGAGCTGCTTTTTCGTTGGATAATTTTTGGCGAGCCGCTTTTTCCTGTGGATTTTTAGGATCGGGATATTTCGAATCGGCCACTTGCTCAGCGGCATCTTGAATAGTCCGTTCCGGGTTTACCATATTTAAGAGGTCTGCAACGGGATTTTTTCCAAAATCACGGGTCTGCCCGATGGGTAACATTCCGTTTGGCATAGAGGGATTGGTAAATTTAGCAAAATTATCAGGATTTCGGTCTTTACCCAACCCGTCGGTTCTTCCGGTTTTGGCGGCGGTTGCTTGGTCTAAGGCCGGGGTTTGTGTGGGGACTTCTTCATCAAATCCAAAGAATTTTTTGATAGGTTGAAATAACCGAGCCAGTTTAGAGTCCGGGACATCCCTTGTCTGTGTCCGCTTGGTTGGCGTTGGGGTAAAACGGGCCTCGCGTTCATATTTTGCGTAGCGCTCATAGGCATTGTCTTTTACACTGATTTCATGCATGCCGCTTACGCCTCCTTTCGGAGTGGTTTGCTGAATAAGGACCCATTCTCCTTCTTCGTTTTGGTAAGCGTTCACATTTTCCTGCCGCTGTTCTTTAGTTTGTTCTTCCTCGTTGTTATCGGTAGCGGTTTCTTGCGTTGCGTAATCATCTTCTCCAATAACAGTCCCAAAGCGTGCATTCGCCTGTGCTTCAGATAAAGGTTGTCCTTCGGCGTTTTGCACGGGAGAGGGAGCTTGTTCCTTTTTAAAGATACGTGCCAGACTTTGTACCAGTTTCGTCAGTGGATTAGAAGTAAAAATTTGCGGTTCGGAAACGGTTTGTTGGTCCGGACTGCCCTTCCCGGTTCCTTTTAATCCGCTATTCGGGAAAATGAAAGGTAGTAATAAAAATAAAACGAGTGAACAAAGTAACAACGTGCATATAGTCTTAGTAATTTTTTTCATATCCATATCCTCTTTGCTACGCGCGCGAACGAAAATAGTGCATAGCTTATGCTAAGAGTATACCCTATATTTTTCTGGTATGCAAGTGCTATAAGACCTAATGGGCGGCTGGGTCTTTTGGTTGGACCAAATTGATTAAGGTACTCCAACACTTTTGCAAATGAAGCAAGAAAGGATGGGGCTGAGAAGTATCTTGCGTGAAAGCGGAATCTTTTTTAGGCAAGGAAAATCCTGCTTTTTGTACCAGTTCTAGTAAATAGGCGGACGGAACGGAAAAATTAAGATTTTGATTATTTTCCCCGGGATAACTGGCAAATGCAATAGAAATCACCTCTCCTTGTTCATTAAATACCGGGCTACCGCTAGAGCTAGGTGAAATAGGCGCACTGATTTGATGCCACAAAATCCCATTTGCTTTTTTACGTATTTGGCTGATGATACCGGAAGTAATTGTGTTTTGCAATCGCCTGGGGTTACCAATAACGGTAATCGGTTGGCCGGGCCGTACGCTGGAAGAATCCGCCACCTGAACAGTAGGTAAATTTTGAGCCTCTATTTTAAGTAACGCTAAATCTACATCTCCAGCTATGGCTACGGGGGTGGCTTCTCCGGACACTGTCCCATTATTAAAAGTAATGTTCATGTAGAGCGTGTGTTCCACCACATGGCGGCTGGTGGCAATTAAACCATCTGGGGTGAGGACGAACCCCGTCCCGGTAAAAGTAGAAGCGTCATCTTTTACGGTATTGATTGCAACAACGGCCGGAGCATTTTGATTGGAAATTTTAACGTGATCATTCTCCGCGTTAGCAAACGTGGTAAGTAAAGTGAAAAAGCAAATCCATAAACAAAGAGTCCGCATATCTTGATTATATAATAATTTCTAATGCATACAACCCCATTGAAATGATTGTGCATAAAATTGTAGACTGATAAAAGCAGTAAAGGAGTAGATATTATGTCAGAAGTATATTATGTAAGCCGTAAAAAGTATGAAGCGCTCGTTAATGAGCTGAAAGATTTGAAAGAAATTAAAGCGCAATTATCTAATGAAATTGGTGAGGCAGCCGCACAAGGCGATTTGAAAGAAAATGCCGAGTATCATGCTGCCAAAGAAAAACAAGCCGAAACGTTGATTCGTATTCAAGAGTTAGAAACGCGCCTTCGCAGTGCACAGATTACAGATGATTTAACGGTAGATAAAAGTGAAGCCCGTATCGGTGCCACGGTTACCATTCAAGATATGGATGCCGGTATTGAATTTACCTATACGCTTGTGGGTTCTATGGAATCTAATCCGGATAAAGGATTGTTATCGGTGAAATCTCCGTTGGCTAACGGGGTGCTTGGTAAAAAAGAAGGGGAAACCTTTGAGGCTATTTTGCCGCGCGGTCCTAAACAATATAAGCTTGTTAAATTGGAATATAAATAGAGTTTATTTCAGTAAAAAATCCCGGCTTTTTGGCCGGGATTTTTTATCCGTATAGAAATACATTTAGGGATGTACAATTTCGTTATGGATTTGTTCCATTAAAGTAAGAATTTGTTGTGCATCTTCATCTACGTAATGTTGGTAAGAATCGTAGAGTATAGCATCCCATTCCGAATAATCTTCAGCTTCCCATTTACGTGGATAAAAAAGTTCCGGATACTTGGTAACAAATTTTTTATATTCCTCTAAAAATACCTCTTGCGTCCAAATAACCGTGGGATAATCGCTACGCAATTTTTCTAATTCACGAATCGTTCTTTCCAGGGTCATAAAACGGTTGACGGGAATATTTTCCAACAGGATATTTGTCGTAGTCGCTAAGCGGCTTTCCTGCGGGCCGGCATTTACGCGGGGGAAACGGCCTGTTTGTTCGATAAATACTTTGAGCGCTTGAATGTTTTCCTCATAAATTTTTAACGGGAAAGTAACACAGCCGCCTTGTTCATCCAATCTTAGTTGTCCTACATATTGCTTATATGCTCTTTTACAAACACTGTAAAGGTACTGCTTATCTTGTTCCGTTAAAAAATTTTTCCGAGTATACAAATCGATAAGCCCTTGGTAGGAGCGGGTATACGGAGATTCCAACACTTCACGTAATCTTAAATTGATTTTATGCGGGTGGTGTGTCATGTAGTTTACCGCTGAAGCTGCAAATAAATCTGATGGCATAAATATAGAAAAATACGATTTTCCCTGTTCTAAGCCATAGTACTCGGATAATTCCTGAAATACTTTATCATAGTTATCTGCCTCTATGGCTTTGGCTACATAACGGTTTAGACTTTTGTTGATCATGAAATCAGACCAATCTTTATGGGTATCTAAAAATTCAGAAGGAGTTTGCCCTTTAATTTGATAATACCGCATATGCGCCAGCGCTTCATAAGCCCGGTTATATTCTTGTTGATAGGTGATGGCGCGGCGTAACTGTTCTTTGGTTGGGTTATCCCGAATCATTAGTTGAATGGTTTTTGGGGAAAAGGTAAGATTCTGTAACGCTTTGGAAGCAGCCGCTTCGGCATGAATAACACTTTTCTTAGCCGGAAGAGTCGTTATCAAGCGGACCGGGAACTTATCCGCATGGACATACCCGGCGGAAAACACAACACTACATAACAATGTTAATAATTTAATGTATTTCATACTTATAGAATAGAATTTTTACGTCGGTTGTGCGAGGGTCTTTGTACCTAATTTAAATTAGGTCTTTAGACCCAATGCAAAACCCGGCTCTTTAACCCCCGGGT